>JBCCZW010000278.1:0-6127 GCA_039186805.1 Verrucomicrobiota bacterium | reverse complement strand
GCAAGAGGTCATACGGAGTCGCGCTCGATGAGTTCGACGGGGAGCGTGAGGGTTTTGGGGCTTGGGCTATGGCCTTCGGCGAGAGCGATCATCATTTCGACGGCTTGATCGGCCATTTCATAGAGTGGTACACAATATAGAATACGTCATGGGCTTAAAAGTGCCCGAGGACATCTCCGTTATAGGAGGCGAAAACATGGGCATCACCGAATTCATCAATCCCCCCATCACAACCGTTTCCGAACCACTCCATGAAATGGCCGATCAAGCCGTCGAAATGATGATCGCTCTCGCCGAAGGCCATAGCCCAAGCCCCAAAACCCTCACGCTCCCCGTCGAACTCATCGAGCGCGACTCCGTATGACCTCTTGCGCCCGAAGGCCATCCTAGCCAAACAGAGCGTAAATCAAGCGAACGCTAGCGAGGAACTTGAATAAACGAATCTACTCTATCAAAGACCCTCGATATACGCCTCAACCACCCCATCCAACTCCTTTGCAACCTGTGGATACTTCTCCACTAGATTCACCGACTCCGAAACATCCTCCGCCAAATTATATAGCTCCGGCCCAAGATCGTAGTTCTTCCCGCCTTTTCTCAAATACTTCCAGTCCCCCTTGCGGACTCCATACGGCGCGCAATTGCCCCGCATATGATAAATACGCACGTTGCGCGTAAACCGCGTATCCGAATTTTCGATATGATCCGAAAAATCGAATCCATCATGCGCTAAGTCTTCCGGCAGCTCCGCTCCGGCGTATTCAGCGAAGGTCACCATAAAATCCAAGGTTGAAAGCATCTCGTCACTCTCCCGCCCCGCCTTGATCGTCCCTGGCCACCACATTACCGTCGGCACCCGCACCCCGCCTTCATAGCCGCTGTGCTTTCCATTCTTCAAAGGCAACGCCGATCCCCCTGCATCGCCCTTAGGCAACCAAGGCCCATTGTCCGAGGTATAGATCACAAAAGTGCTTTCCGCCAGGCCGTTCTCCTCGAGATAGTCCAACAAGCGTCCCGTGTGGAAATCCAACTCCTCCAAAGTATCCCCATAAGGACCTCGCTCGCTCTTTCCCGCAAATCTCTCCGTCGCAAACAACGGTACATGCGGCATCGCAGGAGTCAGATACACGAAGAAATTCTCCTCTTTGTTTTTCTCCATGAACGCAATCGCGCGATCGAAGTAGCGCTCCGTCAAATCATCCTGCTTCGCAGGATACTCCACAATCTCTCTCCCTTCGAAAATCGGAACGTAATCCGTCAACCCAGCCTGCCTATACTCTCCAAACTTCGCTTGCCGCGCCATCATCTCCGCAACCTTAGCCTGATCCGCCTTCGTTCTATTCTGATCGTATCCAATCGTGAATACGGCATTCTCAGCGATCTTATGCGTCGGACCAATATACATGTCGTTGCTGAAAGGGATGCCAAAATACTCATCGAAACCCTGATCCTGCGGCAACATGTCGCCATAGTCCCCCAAATGCCACTTCCCATAGCAAGCCGTCGCATAACCCGCTCCCTTGAGCACTTCTGCGATCGTCAATTCGTCGCTAGGCAACCCACCGGTCTCCGGCATAAATGCCCCGCCCACGCCGTGACGCGAAATATTCCGCCCGGTCAAAAGCGATGCTCGCGACGCGCTGCAGACCGGGGCCCCCACATAAAAACTCGTCAAACGCATTCCCTCCTCCGCCATACGGTCGATCCGCGGGGTATTGATCTTCGGCGATCCAAAACACCCCAGATCTTGATAGCCTTGGTCATCGGTGAAGATCACCACAAAATTAGGCTTCTCCGCGCAAGCGACCGCGGTAAGGATAAAGCTGAAAAGCGAAAAGTATAACGATCTCATAGCATTAAATAGGCGAATCATCCCAATAACCACGCCAATTTCGACGCTGTTGCCAGCTAGAAAACGGAAACGTCACACAAGAACCTAAGCAGTCTCATCTCGCTTTTATCTACAGTAACAGTAAACCAAAACTGCAAAACTCTCATAACATGCGCAAACTCTCTCGATTTCTTTTGCTCCTATTCGCAGCTCATGCGCCCATCCTCTCGGCCGAGCGACCGAATATCATACTTATCATGGCCGACGACCTCGGTTACGAAGGTCTTAGTTGCTACGGCAGCGCGTCCTACCAGACGCCTCATCTGGACAAACTTGCGGCTAACGGCATCCGCTTCAATCACTGTTACTCCCAGCCCATTTGCACTCCCTCCCGCGTGCAAATCATGACTGGGCGCTACAATCACCGGAACTACCAAGGCTTCGGTTACCTAGATCCCTCGGAAATCACTTTCGGAACCCTCATGAAACAGGCCGGCTACGCCACCTGCATCTCAGGAAAGTGGCAGCTCAACGGCATCGAAGAGGAACATCCTGGCTACGACGACCCTCAACGCCCTCTCGCCCTCGGCTTCGACAGCCATTGCCTATGGCAGCTCACCAAACACAGGAGAGACGGAGAACGTTTCGCCAACCCTCTCGTCTATCTCGACGGAAAAGCCCTCCCTCGCGATCCCGATCTATACGGCCCCGATCTCTTCCGCGATCACGTTCTCGATTTCATCGAAGCAAAAAAGGACCAGCCCTTCTTCATCTATTTCCCCATGGCCCTCGTCCATAATCCCTTCGTACCCACTCCCGCCACCCCCGAATGGAAGAATCCAGAAAACCGCTACAAGAAAGACAATCGCCACTTCGCTGACATGATCTCATACATGGATGACATTGTAGGCCGCATTGTCCAAAAACTGGATACGCTCAAGCTCACCGACAATACTCTCATACTCTTCACCGGCGACAACGGCACCAACACAGCCATCGAGAGCCGTATGCAAGACGGCTCGGTCATCAAGGGCGACAAAGGCGAAACTACAGATGGCGGTACCCGCGTCCCGCTCATCGCCCACTGGCCGGCTGCCGCCCCCAAAGGACTGGTCTCCGACGATCTGATCGACTTCAGCGATATGCTCCCGACTATCGTTTCCGCTGCGGGAGGCAAAATTCCAAGCGACCGTAAAATCGACGGACACTCCTTCTTGCCTCTTCTCGCCCAAGACGAAAACTGGAAACCCCGCGACTGGGTGTTTTGTCACTATTGGGGCGAAAAAGGCCGCGCCAAGGAAGGTACCCGGGAATTCATTCGAGACCAACGCTGGAAACTCTATGCAGATGGCAGGTTCTACGACATCAAACACGATCCCCTAGAAGACAATCCCATCGCCTCGCCAAGTAAGAAAGCAGCTAAGCGAAAGAAGTATCTGCAAAACGCCTACAATAGCTTGAAGCGCTAGGGACTGCTCGTAACTCGCAAAAAGTGATCGCTAATCGCAGCAGCTTGCAGCCGGCCTAAACCGCTCAAAGTCTCCCCAGCGACTTAATGGATAGTCCTCGTCAAAAACGAAAAGATCGTCAAATTCTTCGACGGCTCTGTAATTCTATGAAGTATAACTCTCCCCTCTACCTATTCGCAATTGCCATCATGGCGACTCTTTCCCTTTCGGTCTCAGCTGAACAAGACCGCCCCAACATCCTCTGGCTCACTTCCGAGGACAACTCCAAGCACTGGCTCCGCATCTACAATGAAAACGGCGCCGCGATGCCGAACCTCGAGCGTCTCGCCTCCAAGAGCTTCGTCTTCGAGAACGCCTTTTCCAACGCTCCGGTCTGCTCCACCGCCCGCAGCACGCTCATCACCGGTTGCTATGCCCCACGCGTCGGCGCTCAATATCACCGACGCTCCCATATGGTGCCCATGCCCGAGGGACTCGAAATGTTTCCCTACTATCTGCGGCAAGCAGGATACTACACCACCAACAACTCCAAAAAGGACTACAACCTGAAGGAGGGAGAAATCTGGAACGCTTCATCCGGCAAAGCCACCTACCGCAATCGCCAGCCAGGACAACCTTTCTTCCACGTCCAAAACCACGGTATTACCCACGAAGGCAGACTCCACTTTTCAGAAGAAGAAATGCGTACCAAGAAAAATGATACGTCTTCCGATGAGGTCAAGATCTTCCCCTACCATCCCGATACCGAAACCTTTCGCTACACCTACGCCCGCTACCATGACCTTCACCAGCAGCTCGACGAGCAACTCGGCGATTTTCTAAAGCAAATAGAAGACGACGGCCTCTCGGAAGACACCATCATCTTCTACTACGGCGACCACGGCGGCGTCCTGCCTCGCGGCAAGGGCTATGCCTACGAAAGCGGCCTCAACGTGCCGCTAATCGTGTACGTACCCGAAAAATGGATACATTTCGTCGCTCTTGACGAAACCGGCAAAGTCGATCCCTTCGTCAGTTTTATCGACTTTGGTCCCACTGTTCTCAATCTAGCGGGCGTCAAAGTTCCCGAACAAATGGACGGCAAGCCCTTTCTCGGAAAAGGCGTCACGAAAGACGATCTCGCCAGACGCGATACCGCCTTCGGCTACGCCGACCGCTTCGACGAAAAATACGACCTCGTCCGCGTCTATCGCAAAGGGAAATTCAAGTACATGCGTAGCTATCAACCCTTCAACTTCGACGGTCTATTCAACGACTACCGCTACAAGATGGCTGCCTACCGCGAATGGTATAGCCTCTACAAAGCCGGTCAACTCACGCCCAAGCAATCGCGCTTTTTCCAAACGCGCCTCCCCGAGTCGCTGTACGATATCGAAAACGACCCTCACGAAACGCAAAATCTCGCTCAAGACCCAAACTACTCAGGCGTATTGAAAGAATTGAGACAAGGCCTCAGAGAACATCTTAAATCCACCAACGACCTAAGCTTTTTCCCAGAACCCGTAATGGTGACCGAAGGACTCCTCAATCCCGTCCAATTTGGCGAAGACAACAAAGCCCGCATCGCCCGCTACATCGACCTCGCAGACCTCAGTCTCCTTGATATCGATCAAGCCGCGCCCAAACTCAAGTCGGCCCTCCAGAGCAAAGACCCATGGGACCGCTACTGGGCCCTGATATCTTGCACGGCCCACCTTCCCCACAGCAAGCAATTCGCCAAAGAAGCCAAACGCATCGCGGACAGCGACCCCGAACCCCTCGTGCGCGTCCGAGCCGCCGAGTACCTAGGCCTTTCCCAAACCGGCGACCCCGTGGCCCCCATCATGGCCGCTCTCCCCATGGTCAAAGACGAAGTCACCGCTAACCTGATCCTCAACACCGTAACTCTACTCCGCGATACGTATCCAAAATACGACTTCCCCATCAGCAAGTCCCATTTTAACTCCGAATGGACCGAAGACGCTCGGCAAAACGTCGCCCGCCGCCTAAGCTACTTCAAAAGGTAGGGAGGATCGGCTCTGTTTAGCGCTGTCCATCATCCCCAAGAAGAAGGCTCGCCGCTCCACCCGAAAGCCAATCTGCATTCTCTCATTATGCACCCCAGTTCGGCATAGAACCCTTTAACTCGGGACTGTATCCATTCTTCACTTTCAGAGACAATGAGGAAGCGTCTGCAGCCGTCGCCAACTACACTTCGATTCCGCAACTATTTAAGAAAAACGGATACAACACCTATGCTAGCGGAAAGATCCATCGCGACCACGCCTGGAGTCGGGAAGGAAACCGCAGCAATCTCGATTGGACGGAAAACAACTACGCCATACTCCAGGCGCTCCAAAGCCTCGAGTACAACGAAGAAATCGGCTACATAAAAAGCAAGAGCAGAAAGATGGCATTCTGCCCCACCGAATCTCCCCTCTACCCCATAGGCATCTCGCTCCACAATGCGATCGACGCCGACAGACCCAATCTCTTAGAAGCTTAGTAGACTTGGGAGAAAGCTAAAGAATGCCCTTTCTCCCCCAATCGAATAAACCACTCATCCACCGAGCCCAATGCGCGGATGGCATACTGGCTCACTCTCCCCACCTCACAAGGCTGTAGATTGACTTTACGCCATCAATCCAACCAAAGACCAAGCGCGGACCAAGCCGCAAACAGCCAGAACCACGCAATCCGCCCATTCAAATTGCTCCTTTCTATGGCGCTTCCCCAATCGCCTGAGCTTGCATCGACAATTCTGCAGCCTTGAATGCATGGGCTTGCGTCATTGCGTTCTCTGTTCGCTCCAGGCAGTCCAAGATCAGCTTCCCGAAAAAAGGAAATC
>JBCCZW010000277.1:0-6128 GCA_039186805.1 Verrucomicrobiota bacterium | reverse complement strand
GTTTGGTTCTTCTGTTTCTAGCGTTCCCTACGCTCGGCGTTAGTTCGAGTCTGCCGAATATAATCTACATTCTAGCGGACGATTTGGGCTATGGGGACTTGAGCTGTTATGGGCAGAAGCGTTTCGAGACGCCGAATATCGACAGTTTGGCCGAAGAGGGGATGCGATTCACTGCCCATTATTCGGGCAGCTCAGTCTGCGCCCCCTCTCGGTGCAGTCTGCTTACGGGCCTGCACACCGGACATGCGCAAGTGAGGGGAAACGCGGAAGTGATGCCCGAAGGGCAAATGCCAATGGAGGAAGGCACCTTCTCTTTGGCCCGCATGTTGAAAAATCAAGGTTACGTAACCGGACTATTCGGAAAGTGGGGCCTGGGAGCTCCTGAATCGGTTACGGAGCCTCTCAAAGTGGGGTTTGATCGTTTTTATGGGTACAATTGCCAGCGTCTGGCTCATCATTATTATCCGTATTTCCTTTGGGATGATGACCGTCGCGAGATTCTTTGGGATAACTTCGGCTTAGAGAGGGGCGTGTATGCCCCAACGCTGATACACGAGCAAGCGCTTTCCTTTATCGATGAGAATAGGAGTCGCCCTTTCTTTTGTTATTACGCCCTTATTCAGCCGCATGCTGAAATGCTTGCTCCAGAATATTACATGGAGAAGTATCGAGGGAAGTTCCTTCCTGAAAGTTCGTATTCAGGAATCGATGGCGGTCCAGATTTTCGAAAGTTCGCCTATGCTTCCCAACCTGAGGGGAGAGCGGCATTCGCCGCAATGGTAAATAACATAGACGACTATGTGGGCGACATAGTTGGGAAGCTAAAAGAACTCGGAATTGATGAGAGTACTTTAATTATTTTCACTTCTGATAACGGTCCGCACGAGGTGGGCGGACATGATCCGGATTTCTTTGATTCGAATGGGCCGTTGCGGGGATATAAGCGAGATCTCTACGAAGGCGGCATTCGCGTTCCCATGATCGCTAGGTGGCCTGGAAAGATACGGAAGAGATCGGTGAGCGATCACGTATGCGCTTTTTGGGATGTGATGCCGACCTTGGCAGATCTGGCTGGCGTGTCGCCTTCTCCGAAGACTGATGGAGTCTCTTTTCTGCCTACGCTTCTTGGCGGTGAACAGGAGGAGCACAAATATTTGTATTGGGAATTTCATGAGAGAAAGGGTCGACTGGCTATCCGAAAAGGTAAGTGGAAAGGGGTTCGCTACAATGCTGCCCTAAATCCAACGGCGAAACTGGAGCTATATAATTTGATGGACGATCCTGGCGAGGAGCTCGATCTGGCGGAATATTATCCAGAAGTGGTCGATGAATTGGATAAGTTGATGAAAGGAGCTCGCGTAGAGTCTCCGGTGGAGAGGTTTAATTTCCCGATTGGGCAGACTACGGTAAGGGAAGGGCTAGCTCACGAGATTGGGGATTGAAGGATTTTAGGATAGAGGGAACGAAGGCGGTCGGGAGATCGGGGTTTCGATAATTTCATAAAGTATTAGATAATATATAGATGAGCAAAATGAGATATATTGCAGCGGCGACATACGGGGTCGCATCGTGTTACTTGGCGACAGCGTCTGAACGCTCGGGAAGCGTTGCGGCGACGCCTCCTATGGGATGGAACAGTTTCGATAGCTACGGCGTGTACCTTCATGAAGAGGCGGCTTTGGCGAACTTGGAAGCCATGGGGAGGCTATTGAAGCCGGCTGGATACGAGTTTTTCGTAATCGATAATGGTTGGTTTGGGGAGTATAAGTTGCGAGAGGGTTCCTTATTTCCCGCTGAGAAGCATGCTCATGATATAAATATAAACGAATACGGATATTTTTTGCCTTCGGAAGTGTATTTTCCAAATGGTTTCGGAGAGATCGTGGAACGCTGCGGCGAGTTGGGATTGAAATTCGGAGTTCACTTGATGCGAGGGATACCAAGAAAGGCATACGAGAAGAATCTGCCGATCAAGGGCACACCCTACACGGCCCGCGATATAGCGAATACGGATCCCGGCGAGAATTGCAAATGGTGCAAGTATTGCTATGGCGTGGACATGACGAAGCCAGGCGCTCAAGAGTGGTATGACGGCCTGATTCAGCATATCGCGGATTTCGGCGTGGACTTTATAAAGTATGATGATATTGTCGAGCATCCGGATGAGGTGGCGGCGGTCGCTGCTGCAATAAGGAAAACGGGCAAGCCAATTGTCCTTAGCTTGTCGCCCGGGAATAGGGTCGATCCTGAGTCAATAGACTCTTTTCGGCGCGGAAATATGCTTCGCGTTACAAGCGATGTTTGGGACGAGCAAAGCTATATCGATGAGTGTTTCGAAGCTTGGAGAAAATGGAAAGGCAAAGAAAGAGTCGGCTTCTGGATCGATATGGATATGATACCCTTCGGGCGACTGCAATTGATGTCGCCTCCGAGCGAGGATCCTGACAGGTCGATTATGAGTAAGGGAGATATCGCGTTGTCCGGAAAAGGGGTGACTCGATGGTCTCAATTGAGTCCTGCTCAGATGGAGACTTTTATAACGATGAGGGCGCTGGCTGCTTCTCCTTTGATGATGGGAGGAGATTTGCCTACTCTAGACGACTTCTCGTTAGAGCTTATTACAAATGAAGATATGCTGGCGTGCAATCAGAACGGAGTGATGGGGGATTTGGTTTACGAAGCCGAGGGAATTGAGACTTGGGCGGTCGAGAGGAAGGGAGGCGTGGATGAAGGATGGATTGGCATATTCAATCGAAGCGATGAATCCAAGACCATCGAGTTATCCACTGAAGCGCTTGGGTTCGTCGAAGGAGTGAGGTCGCTTTTCGATGTATGGAGAAACAAAGAGACGGGCCTGGGCCAAATGAGGGAGATTGCGCCGCAGGGCTGTCTTTTCCTTCGATTTGGAAGAGAAAACTGAGGTCTCGCAATTTAGAGATTTAGAATAATGAGGAGAAAAATACTCTTTCCCGCTTTGAAATACGCGATTGCGGCTTGGTTGGGTTTTTTGCAATCTCAGGCCACAGCGGCCGAGCGCCAACCTAATATCTTATGGATTGTCGCTGAAGATTTGTCGCCTTGGTTTGGCTGTTACGGCAGCAAGGTCAATCGGGATGATACTCCGGTGATCGATAAAATGGCCGCAGAAGGCGTTCTTTTCAAACGAGCTTACAGTCCTGCTCCTGTTTGCTCGGCGGCCCGATCTGCTTTGATAACTGGTATGATGCAAACGACTACCGGCACGCAAGAGCATCGATCCAGCCGTACGACCGACGGCGAGGTTGTGCCTGAGGAATTGAGAATATACCTTCCGGAGGGCGTTCGGACTCTTCCGGAGATGATGAAGGACGCGGGTTATTTTACCTTCAATAGCGGAAAGGACGACTATAACTTTCACTATAATCGGCTGGAGTTATATGATGTTGGAACGAGTCCTGACTACCGAGTCGGCCAAAATGGCTGGCAAGGGAACCGGGCAGAGCATTGGAAGTCCTACACGAGATACGTTTGGGGTTCGCGTCCGGATAAGAGTCAGCCTTGGTTTGGGCAGATTCAAATCGACGGGGGGAAGGGCGATAAGAAGTTTATTCCTGCCTCGAAGCGGGTTGACCGCAGCTCAGTGAAGCTGCCTCCCTATTTTCCTGATACGCCCGCGTTGAGAGAAGCTTGGACAGCGCATTATGACAATGCGCGAGGCTCAGACGTAATCGTATCTCGTATAATCGAGCAACTGAAGCAGGATGAAGAGTTGGAGAACACGGTGATATTCTTTTTTTCTGATCATGGCTCGAATACTTCTCTGCGCCACAAGCAGTTTTGCTATGAAGGCGGCATGCATGTGCCCTTAATCGTGTGGGGCAAGCATCCTTCGATCGTTCCGGGAAAGGTCGTGAATGATTTAGTGTCCCTGCTAGACGTAACAGCATCTACTCTGAAATTGGCGGGAGTCGATTTGCCTAACGAATGGGAAGGCCAGCCCTTGTGGGGTGAAGGCTATCGTCCCGCGCAATACATAATCGGGGCTCGGGATCGATGCGATTACACTATCGATCAAAGTCGTACGGTCAGGACTGACCGCTTCCGCTACATAAGGAATTACTATCCAGATCGCCCGCTTTTGCAGGCAGGGTACAGGGATAAGCGTCCTGCGGCGAAGGACCTAAGAAGGCTCTATACCAAAGAAGAGCTGACGCCGTATCAGAAGGAGCATTGGTTTGGCGTCAGGCCATTCGAAGAACTCTACGATATAGCGAGAGATCCTCATCAAATGGATAATCTAGCTCTCGACCCGAGATTCGCCTCCGATCTGATCGAACACCGAAAGCTATTGAGTTCATGGCAATTCAAGACTGATGACAAGGGACTGTATCCGGAGTCCAATCTTCAATTGGAGGCGACATATGAACTGTGGAAGGATCTCCCAATTTTTCGAGATGCGGAAGTGAATCCGGAGTATGAGAGATTCGGTCCCTAGCTTTTCTATACTAAATGCGGAAATCCATAAGGCGCGGATAAGCAGAGAATCGAATCTGAATCGATGTTGAAATTGAACCCGTGACTGAGCACGACCGTATCGCTAGTTCCGCTTTTCCACGAAGAACCCCAAATTGTCGCATTTGTCTTTATTGCTTCATTGCAGATGATTCACGATTTCCAGTGTTTTTCCAAGATATTCAAGCTCATGTTTAATAAGTATATCATTCTATTCGCGCTCGGCGCCTTGTCCTCTAAGTGCATTTTAGCGGACAGCGCGTACAGCGAACAGTCTCCAAATATTATATTCGTTTTGGCTGATGATCTGGGTTGGGGTGACCTCGGTCTTTTTTATCAGAATGCCCGGGAAGAGAGCAGAAGGCATGCGACGCCCGAGCTCGATCGACTTGGCTTGCAAGGCGCTCAGCTGCGCAGGCACTATTGTCCTGCGCCGATTTGCGCTCCCTCCAGAGCCTCTTTACTTTCAGGTCGGCATCAAGGGCATGAACCTGTGCGCAATATGCAATTCGATAAGGCGCTGGCGGACGGCCACACTCTTGCTACTGTGCTGAAAGCAGCGGGATATCGTACGGCGGCCGTCGGGAAGTATGGTTTGCAGGGAGGCGAGAAGCATGTTTACGACTACGATAGTTGGTCGGCTTATCCTACAAAACGCGGGTTCGACGAGTTTTTCGGATACGTGATGCATATCGACGGGCACACGCATTACCCTGCCCACGACTGGCCTATTGGCGATACGGAGCGGCATCGAGGCAAGCGGCACCTTTATCATGACGGGCGCGAGATCCATGCCGATCTGGAACTCTGTTATGCGACTGATCTGTTCGCGGCGTTTGCCAAGAATTGGATTCAAGAGCATAGGAACACGAGACCGGAACAACCGTTTTTCATGTATCTTGCTTATAGCGCGCCTCATGCGGCGCTTCAGGTTCCAACCGGTCCGTACCCCGAGGGTGGCGGACTGGAGGGCGGCCTGCAGTGGCTGGGACAGCCTGGGCGGATGATCAACACGGCGCAAGGCATCATGGATTCATGGATACATCCTGACTACTTGAATAAAGACTTGAGCGAGGTCGAGAAGCGTTTCGCGACTTCGGTACGCCGCATTGATTCGACCATGGGAGACTTGGTGCAGACTTTAGAGGATTTGGGTATCGATGAAAATACAATGATCGTTTTCAGCAGCGATAATGGTCCTCACAATCAAAGCTATATTGCGGGTAGAGACTACTCTCCAGAATCATTCGACTCTTTTGGGCCCTTGAACGGGATCAAGGCTGATACTTTGGAAGGGGGCATCCGCATGCCGACTCTTGTTCGTTGGCCTGGCAAGGTCCCTGAAGGGATGATTGTTCGTCAGATTTCTCAGTTTCACGATTGGATGCCTACTTTCGCGGAGATTGCGGGACTGGTTTCGCCAGCGCTTTCCGATGGCGTTTCTCTCGTTCCCTCGCTGCTAGGGCATTCATCTCAGCGAGAAAGTACGGTATACATCGAGTTTAAAAACCCTGGGAAAACGCCTTCATATACCGAGTTCGAAGAGCGTTTCAGAGGACGAACGCGAAGAGAGATGCAGGCTCTTTTCTTGGACGGCTATAAGGGAATTCGCTATAATATAAAAAGTCATTCCGATG
>JBCCZW010000276.1:0-6135 GCA_039186805.1 Verrucomicrobiota bacterium | reverse complement strand
CACCACTTACTAGTTCTTTGGGAGGATCATCAGCTCGATGTTTCGAAAGTCGATGGGGTGGCTTTCGCCTTGGAGAGCGATGTATCCGCTATCGAGCATTGCGCCTTCCGGGACAGTAAAATCTTTCGGTCGATGAACGTTTCCACCGATCTGGGGTTTGGTATAGCGGAGTACTTCTTCTCCGTTGATTCGGTGAATGACCAGATCGTTTCCTCTGACTTCGATTTCGACTTGCAGCCATTCGTCGCGTAGGGGCGCGGGCGATTGAGTGTAGGTCATGTGATTGGTCTGGAGCGTTCCGTCGTCCAGCACCACGTGCGTGCCGGGCGTAGCGATGTTCATCGTGGTGCGTTCGCATGACTCTCGATCGTGACAGGACAAGAATTGGGCTTCTACACTCACTGGAAATTCTTGATCGACCCCCATGCTCTCGACGGACTGGGAATGAAACATGATGCCACTGTTTAATTCAGTGAAGTGCTTGCCCCCAGGAACGCGTTGGCTGTGCATGCGGTACTCAAGTCGCACTTTAAAGTGCGAGAGCTTATCTTTGTAGAAGATATGGGTGTATTCGTTAGAGAAGGTATCGAATTCGCTGTAGTCGAAGCGCATCATGCCATCCTCAACTTTGAGGATGTTCTTGTAGTTCACGCCGGCGGGAGCTCCGCAGGTCTTTACTGTCCAACCATCTAAGTTTTCCCCGTTGAAGATGCTGAACCACTGAGGTTCCTTGGGAGCGCAGGAGCAGATGATTAGAATAATGGGAGTAAAGAGGAGCGTAACGAATGCTTTCATGGGAGGGGTTAACTAAGCCTTCGATTAGGCTAACTCTATTTCGCTTCGATTCGCGAGAAGCTCAAACTAAATGAGATGGAAAAATCGCAGCCGCATGCGGACGGGGCATACCGAATAGCAGATCCGCAGTTTCGGATCTGTCGCGCATCGAGTCGCAGTCGACATGCCAAGCCAATCTGCTGCCTAGCGAAGGTCGAGAGCCCTTCGACTCGCTTCTAGTGATGGGGTGTTGGGCCCAAGCGGAATGAATGGTCGACTTAAAAGCTCTATATCTTGGAAACCATGTATGGGGCAGTGATGCTTCTTTTGGATTTCTTTAATCCGGCGAGGTTGCCTTGGTATAGGATCTTACCGCCTTTTGGCCCGCCTTCGGGTCCGACTTCGATTACATAGTCGGCTTCAGCAATTAGGTCTAGATGGTGCTCGATGACGATAACGCTATGGCCTTGGTCTACAAGACGCTGAAGCAAACGGATGAGCTTTTCGCAGTCAGCGAGATGGAGGCCAATAGTGGGCTCTTCTAGTATATACAGATTCTGGCGGGTGATTCCTCTGCTACGCTCGGTGTAGCTTTGGAGACCCTTGGCAAGCTCGGTGACAAGCTTAAGGCGCTGGGCTTCTCCGCCGCTGAGCGTGGGGGAGGACTGACCGAGCGTCAGGTAGCCCAAACCGGTATCGACCATGAGCTGGGTGATCTCTCCCAGTTGTGAGTGGAAGCTGAAGAACTCGGCAGCCTCTTCGAAGGTCATTTGGAGGACGTCGGCGATGCTCTTGCCTTTCCAGTGAAGATCGAGGAGTTCGGGGCCGTAGCGTTTGCCGTCGCAGTCTTCGCAGCGGACATAAGTGTCAGGCATGAAGCTCATTTCGAGCTTGATGCGACCGGCGCCGGAGCAAGTTTCGCAGCGGCCATGAGGAGTGTTGAACGAAAACCGGCCAGGCTTGTATCCACGCATCTTGGACTCGGGAAGTCCCGCAAAGAAGGTGCGAATAATGTCGAAGACGCCGAGATAGGTGGCGGGAGTGGAGCGGGGCGTTTTGCCGATGGGCGACTGATCGACCTCAATGACTGAACGCAGGTTTTGGACCCCATCCAGTTTTTCGAAGAGAACGTTGCCGTCTTCGCCTTCAATCTGCTGTCCGCCTTTGGAGAATACGGAGCCAGTAATGCTCTTCTTTTTCTGCTTGATGCAGTAGGCGGCAGCGGGACCCATCAGGTCGCGAATCAGCGAAGACTTTCCGGCTCCCGACGCTCCGCAGACCATAACCAAGCGTTGGAGGGGAATTTCAACGGAAGCCTTTTTAAGGTTACGGAATTCAACTCCGGTAATTGATAGCTTAGGCTCTTTGGACGCTTTCCCTTTCTTGATGGGACGATACTTTCCATTGATCGGGTGCGGGATACTTGAGTTGAGATAGCGACCTGTAAGGGAATTCTTGTTACGTTTTAGCTGTCCGACGCTGCCTTCGGCGATAAGCTCTCCGCCACGGGTCCCCGCGCCCGGACCGAGGTCGATAATGCGGTCTGCTTGCTCCATCATGGCGTCATCATGTTCTACCACGAGGAGCGTATTGCCTTTGTCCTTAAGGGTTTTGAGCGTCTCTATGAGGCGGTCGCCATCGCGGGCATGAAGACCGATGCTGGGTTCGTCGAGAACGTAGAGCACACCTGCCAAATTGGACCCGAGCTGAGCGGCGAGACGGATGCGCTGGGCTTCGCCGCCCGAGAGGGTTTGAGTAGGGCGATCAAGCGTAAGATAGTCGAGCCCGACGCGGTCCAGGAATTTGAGGCGTTCTTGGATTTGAGCAATGATGTCGCGAGCGATTATCTCTCCCCGCTTGTCGAGCTGAAGCTTGGCGAGGGTTTCGAGAAGCTGCTTCGCATTGAGGGATAGAAGTTCCGGGAGATTGATTTTGTCTTTGTTTTTTAGATACAGCTTAACATTTCGGCTAACACGGTTCAGACGTTGACCTTCGCACTCCGGGCAAACAACCGCTTTGTTTTCTTCGTCTTCCTCGCTAGTGTCGGCTCCGATCGACTTCGCAAGCAACTCGTCCTCTTCAAGCTGCTCTCGCATCCATGGATAGATGCGACCATGGCCGCGACACGTGGGACACCAGCCTTTGTGGGAGTTGAATGAGAAGTCCTTCGGGTCGAGCTCCGGGAGAGCCGCTCCGGTTTCCGGATCCATTCGGTGGAGGGATAAGTAGTGAAGAGCGAAGAGTGAGGAGTGAGATTTCGAGGTGAGGAGAAAGCAGGTCCCGCGACCCCGTTTGAGGGCTTCTTGGAGAGCCGTTTCGACGGTTGCGCCCTTCGGAAGTTTCTTCAGGTCAGTGATGACGACTTCGATGTTGTGCTCCTTGTAGCGGTCCAGCTTCTTGAAGTTCGCGGTTTTAATGACCTTGCCGTCAACACGCATCTCTTCGTAGCCATGATTTTCGATCCAAGTGGCGATCGGCTGGTGGTGTCCTTTTCGATTGCGGACAAGAGGAGCGCAGAGCAGAACGCGTTTCGAAGATTTACAGGAAGCGGAACGCAAGAGGCTTCGGAGTCGCTTGAGAAGTTGGTCCTGGGTTTGAGCAAGAAGCGGAGCTCCTGTATCCGGATTATGGGGAACGCCGAGTCGCGAGTAGAGCAGACGCAGGTATTGAGCTACCTCGGTGATAGTGGCGACGGTGGACTTGCGACTGCCTCGGGTGACGCGTTGCTCGATAGCGACCGTAGGCTGAATACCGGAGAGCTTGTCTAGATCGGGGCGAGGAAGCTGTTCGACGAATTGCCGCGCGTAGGGAGACATCGACTCCATGAAGCGGCGTTGGCCTTCGCCGAAGACGATATCGAAAGCGAGGGTGGATTTGCCGGAACCTGAGACGCCGGTCACGACCGAAAATTCGTAATGCGGGATGGAGACTTCGACGTTTTTGAGATTGTGATGGCGCGCGCCGACAACAGTTAGAGCCGAGCTCTGACCATTGCGCTTGTTGGCGGTTGGCTTTTGATTGTAGGCTGCCGCGGATTCCGCGGCTTTGAGAGGACCGACGCCCAACCCCTGTTTCTTGAACTCTGGACCGAGGTAGCGGCCGGTTTCGGTTGCACCGTCTTTGGCGCAGTCGGCAGGAGTGCCTTGAAAGACTAATTGACCGCCGTCCGAGCCGGCTTCTGGGCCGAGTTCGACGATCCAGTCGGCCGACTTGAGGACATCGAGGTTGTGCTCTATGACAAGGAGGCTGTGTCCCTTATCGACAATCGCTTGGAGGACGGCAAGCAGTCGATTAACGTCGTGCTTATGGAGGCCTGTCGTGGGTTCGTCGAGAAGGATGAGGCCCTTGCTTCGCTCTTCGAGCTTCGCAGGGTTCCTTGAAGACTTTGTCTTTGCGGAAAGATACTTAACCAACTTAAGGCGTTGGGATTCGCCCCCTGAAAGGGTGTTAAGGGGTTGACCAGTTTTGAGATAGCCGAGACCCACTTCGTCGAGGGCTTTGAGCTTGTCGTAGATTCTTGGATACTCTTGAAATAACCGAAGGGCTTGGCCTATTGTGAGCTCCAGAATGTCGGAAATGGAGTGATTTTGAAACTTGATGTTCAGGAGTTCCTTTTTGAAGCGCCTGCCGTCGCATTGAGGACAGGGAACATAGACGTCCGACAAAAACTGCATTTCGACCTTTTCGTAGCCAAGCCCCTTGCAATGGTCGCAACGGCCGTCGCCGGCATTGAATGAAAAGCTCGAAGCCGTGTAACCTTCTGCTTCCGCGGCAGGGAGCTTTCCGAAGACCTTTCGAATTTCGTCCCAAGCTTCCACGAAGACAGCGGGGTTGGACCGGGGAGTACGGCTCACGGGCGACTGATCAACCATAACGATTTCCGAGAAATCGAGATCTGTTTTCAGAGAGGCTACCGAGGCCGGCGATTCGACCAGTTTTCCTTGTTGGGCGATCAGGTTCTGGTAGATGACGTTATTGAGTAGCGTGGATTTGCCCGATCCCGAAACCCCGGAGAGGCAGACAAAACGCTGTAGCGGGATCTCAGTATCCAGATTTTGGATGTTATGCTTCGACGCGCCCTGAACACGGATAAAAGGGGTTTTGGAGCGACCGCCAACTCTTACAGCGCGCGTTTGGCTGGGAATTGGAACTTCGCGTTTTCCTGATAAATAGGCTCCCGTAATGCTTTGCTTGGATCTAAGGAGCTGCGTTTGGGTACCTTGAAAGACGATCTGACCTCCCTTGGCGCCGGGTTCTGGGCCAATTTCGATGACTTCATCGGCAGCCTGTATCATTGCGTCGTCGTGTTCTACGAGGACCACCGTATTGCCGCTGTCGGTGAGCGACCGGACGATCTCAATCAAGCGATCGATGTCTCGGGCGTGCAGGCCGACTGAAGGTTCATCGAGGACGAAGAGAGTGTCTACCAGCGAAGCGCCCAGGCAAGAGGTGAGGTTGACGCGTTCGACTTCACCGCCGGAAAGCGTGCGAGCCGTTCGGTCCAGCGTTAAATAGGTAAGGCCGACATGGTTTAGATAGCGGAGGCGGGAAAGTATCGCTTCGAAGGCAATATCGGATTGGGTGGCACAAAGGGATTGGCTTTCGGCAGCGGGCTTTTGGCGATTAACGATAGCCGATTGGCTGTTCTCGATCAGCGGAAGCAGGTCCTTGATGGGGAGCTGGTAGAGGTCTGGGAGGCGATAACCGTTCCATTTCCAGCAGAGGGATTCCGGCTGGAGTCGGGTACCGTCGCAGTCGGGGCACTTGACGTAGGCGCGGTATCGAGACAGGAAGATACGGACGTGCATCTTATAGGTGTTCTTCTCCAGCCAATCGAAGAAACCTTTGACGCCATACCAAGCCTTACCGTCCCAATCATCATCTGGTACCTTGTTGCGGAATTTGGGTTCCCCAAGGATGACGAGGTCTTGCTGCTTTTTTGTGAGCTTATTGAAAGGCTTATTGGGATCGATCTTGAGACGCTTACAGGCTCGCAGCAGGTCGTTTTTGCTTTCGCCATAGACCTGTCCTTCGAAAGGACGAATTAAGCCTTCGTTGATCGAGAGGTTCGTATCCGGAATCGCAAGACGATAGTCGATTTGGATGACGCGCCCGAATCCGCGGCATTTGGGGCAGGCCCCAATGGGTGAATTGAAGGAAAAGAGAGCGGGGATCGCAGGCCGATAGGTTTTGTCGGTCGAAGGCGAATGGAGGCCGCGAGAATACTCTGCGATTTCTTGATTGGATTTATCGAGGAGCGACAGCTTGCCTTGGCCGAATTCGAGAGCCGTTTCCGCTGCTTCGATAAAGCGTCCGCGGCTTTTAGGGTCTATCTTAATTCGATCTTGAAGGACGAGGATT
>JBCCZW010000275.1:0-6135 GCA_039186805.1 Verrucomicrobiota bacterium | reverse complement strand
GATCAAGGTAGACTTGAATCCGCGAGATAGCGTGATGACCAACGCCAAGACTTTGTCGACCTTAGGTTGGGGTGGAACGAATTGCTCGGCTCCGCTGCTTGAGCTCAACAAGCATCGAGCGAAGGTGGATCTGGTGGTCTTCATTTCGGATAACGAATCTTGGATCGACTCCTGTCGCGGAGATGGCGGAACCGCCTTGATGCGAGAGTGGGAAATCTTGAAGAGTCGAAATCCGTCCGCGAAGTTGGTTTGCATCGATATTCAGCCTTATGGGACGGCTCAGGCGGTTTCGCGTAGGGATATTTTGAATATCGGCGGATTCTCTGATGCGGTCTTCTCGGCGGTCTCCGCCTTCGCGAAGGCTCCGATCAATGGAGATTTCTGGGTGAATACGATCGAGTCGGTTGATATTGACCTGGCTTAAGTTATTGCCGGGCGGCGCGCGCGTCGCCCGTTTATAAGAGTAGGAACTGCTCTCGGAATGTTCTTTATATAATTTGAATTTCGCGTCCGCGAATGCTGGGTGGAGGAGGAGATCGGAAGTCTCTCGACTTCCGCTACTTTACTCGGTTGGCGGGCGTTTCTGAATTTTTGCGCGAATGCAGGTAGGACTACATTGCTTCAGTAGCCGCAGGTCGTGGGTTCGAGTCCCACCGTGCCGCCTAAATTATCGGCACGTAGCTCAGTAGGATAGAGCAGCGTTCATCGTCTTGCCACTCTTTGTCGCGCATACTTTTTTCGTTTTTCACGCGAATGCAGATAGGACTACATTCAGCTATTGGTTGCGAGTTCGAGTCTCGCCAACTCTCAGCATTGAGGGTTGTGGCTCAATTGGGTAGAGCAGTAGACAATCGTCTTATCGAACCCTTGTCGCGTAGATGAATTTTATTATGCAATAACTGTTGTGGTGGTAGACGCGACCGCTGGTCGCGTTGGGCGATCAGCGATCGCCCCTACAGTTTGACTTTAACTCTTTATACTTAGGATGATAACGATAGATGGTACCTATGGAGAAGGTGGAGGGCAGATCCTTCGTTCCTCTTTGGCTTTGTCTCTGGTGACGGGGAAGGCGTTTCGCATTGAGAATATTCGCGGGAAACGTTCGAAGCCTGGCTTGTTGCGTCAGCATCTGACTGCAGTGAATGCTGCTGCGGAGATTTCCGGGGCGACGGTGATTGGGGCGGAGCTGAAGTCTTCGACTTTGGAGTTCGAGCCTGAGAAAGTTGCTATGGGCGACTTCGAGTATTCGGTTGGAACGGCTGGAAGTACGATGTTGGTTTTGCAGACGATCTTACCTGCTCTAGCGATGCAGGAGGGCGAATCTTCGGTTTCGTTGTCGGGAGGAACGCACAATCCGATGGCGCCGCATTTTCAGTTTCTGCGGGATGTGTTTTGTCCGATGGCGACGAAATGCGGCTGGGAAGTTGAGGGCGCTTTGGAGCGATATGGTTTCTACCCCGCGGGAGGCGGATTGGCGCGATTTCGTATTCGGAAAACGGATGCGGGTGATTCATTTGAATTACGGGAACGAGGCGAACTCGTGTCGCGTGAGGCGGTTGTGTATTTCGCCAAGCTTTCTGGAAGCATTGCCAGTCGGGAGCGTACGATGATTAAGGGCGTTCTTGGGTGGGCCGACTCAGAGGCTCGAATCGAAAATATCGAGGACAGCTTCGGCCCAGGGAACGTCTGTGTGGCGACGCTCGAGTACGAGAACGTTTCGGAGAGCTTTATTTCGCATGGGCGAGTGGGCGTGCCTTCGGAGCAAGTGGCCAAGGAGTTGACTAAGCAAGTGGAGCGTTATCTGAAGAGCGATGCTCCGGTGGGCGACTATCTTGCGGATCAGCTATTGCTGCCGATGGCTTTGGGCAACGGCGGAGTGTTTCGGACGACTGCGGTGACGCCGCACTTCGATTCGAATGCTGCGGTGATCGAGAGTTTCTTGGATGTGAAGATCGAGCGGGAGCGAGAAGACCGTCTGGCCTGGTTGGTGAAGGTGAGTGTCTAGGGAAGGATAGAAGATGGAAGATGAAGATAGAGGATGAAGATTTATTATGAATACTGAATATTTAGAAAAGTTGGGGATCCCTCGTGGGTCTGCGATGAATGTGGCCAAGGAATTGGTGAAGGATTGCTTTGATCACGGAGATTCTCCGGAAAGCGTGAAGGCGCGTTTGCGGGGAATTGTGGACGATCCGGAGTCTGTGAAGGGCAAGGGATTGGAGGCGCGATTGGCTTCGTGGTTGATCCAGTTGGATTATACGCCTCGCGAGGCGCCCGCTCCTTATTTCCAGTGGGGTAAGGATTTGGAAGCGCAGTCCGTGCAGCAAATGGCGAATGCCTGCGATTTGCCGGTGGCGGAGCAGGGGGCGTTGATGCCGGATGCTCATGTGGGCTACGGTTTGCCTATTGGCGGGGTGTTGGCGACGAACAATGCGGTGATTCCGTATGCGGTCGGGGTCGACATCGCTTGCCGGATGAAGCTAAGCGTGTTGGATATTCCATTGCAGAAGCTGAAGGGCGACCAAGGGCATGGCCGTTTGACGGGTGCGATCAATACTGAGACGCGTTTCGGGATTGGGGCTTCGTTCAAAGAGAAGCGTTTGCATGATGTGCTGGATGCGGATTGGTCGGTTTCGCCGATAACCAAGGATAACAAGGATAAGGCGTGGAAGCAGCTGGGGACCAGTGGGAGCGGAAATCACTTCGTTGAGTTCGGTGAAATCGAGTTGAAGGATGATTCGCTTGGATTGGAACCGGGAGTCTATGTTGCTTTGTTGAGCCATAGCGGTAGCCGAGGAACGGGCGCTAACGTGGCGGCTCATTACAGCAAGTTGGCTCAGGCGGCTCATCCGGAGTTGCCGCAGGAGTTGCGTCACTTGGCGTGGTTGGACATGGATTCCGAAGCGGGTCAAGAGTACTGGGCTGCTATGGAGTTGATGGGCGAGTATGCGGCAGCGAACCACGCTTGTATACATAAGCACGTGTCTGAAAACCTTGGAGTTGAAGTTTTGTTGGATGTAGAAAACCACCATAACTTCGCTTGGAAGGAGCGGCATAACGGTAAGGAGGTTGTCGTTCATCGTAAGGGCGCGACTCCGGCAGGCGAAGGCGTTTTGGGGGTGATCCCTGGATCGATGGCGAGTCCGGCTTATGTGGTGCGCGGAAAGGGAGATGCGAATTCCTTGAATTCCGCTTCGCATGGAGCGGGACGTGTGATGAGCCGCAAGAAGGCAATGAAGTCTTTGAACTGGCAAACTGCACGAGAGCTGTTGACGGAACGCGGCGTTACTTTGTTGTCGGCTGGACTGGATGAAGTGCCCTTCGTTTACAAGGATATCGATGAAGTGATGTCGTTGCAGTCGGACCTGGTGGATCCGGTCGCGCGCTTCTTCCCTCGTTTGGTGAAGATGGCTCCGGCGGGGGAGCGTCCGGAGGACTAAGGCGTAGGAAGAGGGTTTATCCCTCGATTGGGTGGATTGGGATGTGGGTCGAGGGGTGAACCTCTCTCCTACGTTTAATATAAAAAGAAAGGAAATTATATAATTTATGTATTTAGGTGTTGACGGAGGGCGTTTGCGGACGTTTGTTCATCGGCACCATGAAAACGAGAACTTCAATAGAGATCCAATTACTTGATACGCGATGCGAACATAGCGTGGCGAGGTCGTCTGATCCATTGAGTTTTTATGGGAATCAGATTGTAACGCGGGAGGTTAAGTACGGATAGGCGCAGGATGTGCGCTTAGATGACTTGCCTGCCGCTTCTCGAGAGAGATGCGGTATTTTTGTATCTTAAAGTATTGAATAATAGGGATTTAGAATGATGAGAATGAATATTGGGACGCAGTATCTATGTCTTCTTGGGGATGGTGGGAATCTATCTTTGCGAATACAGGAGAACTGTGGGGAGGCGAAACGAGGCTATCATAGCTGGGGTGCGTCTCCGGATAGATTGAACGAAGCGAATTTTCGAAAGCCTTAGGGTCGTATAGATCTTAAGCTGATAAGAAAAAGCCCGCTTCGAGAACTGAACGAAGCGGGCTTTTTGTATCTATATATAGGCTATGAGAGCCTGTTTAACAATTCCATTCCTTCGTCTTTCGAACTGAAATCGGTCTTAAATCTGTTTCCGATGCTCGAAATACCCTCCGGGTATTCCTCTCATCGAAAGCCAAATTTCTGTCTCAATTTCAGATCGAAATACTTGAAAGCGAATAATTAAAAAGGCTCCAAGGTTGCGCCAACGCGAAGCAGCCGAACGACCGGATAAAATCCACCGGCCGGCCAAACCGATTACTATATATAAGTCGTCGAGAGGGGCGAAGGTGCGTGTTCATATATATGGTATATATTATTTTGAACCGCTGAAAAACGCGAATTCGCACGAATGCGTGTTGGTTTGCGAGGCGGTTCTTTTTGCCCTGATCGTCTAGTTGGATAGGACGACACTCTTTCAAGGTGTAAAGGCGGGTTCGATCCCCGCTCAGGGTTCCATCTGTCTGGGGCCGAATAGTGAGGCACTCGCTTTGGAAGCGAGGAAAAGCAGGAGCGTTACCTGCCGGGCAGACCAATTTTTATTGAAGAGTTTCTGAGTGATCGGGGCTCTGTTTTTTAACCACAGATTACACAGATAGCACAGATTTGATGGGCTCTGTGGTCCTAATTGGAGATCAAGCTAACCTAGTGGAAGCGTCTGCTTGAAGCGCAGAAGGGCTCGGCGCGATACCGGGGGTCTCCACCAATTTAATACGTCGGCATGTCCATAGTGGCGACAGAGATTCCAAAACTCAGTGTGGCAGGTGCAAGTCCTGCACGGCGTGCAAGTTTAACTAGTAACCATTGCGAGGGAGCAAGTGAACCCAGTCGACTGCAAATCGATAGCCGCTCGGAGCGTTACCGAGGCAATGGTCCAATATTCCTAGTTAGTTTAATAGTAGAACGATCGGCTGATAACCGATAGACGTGGGGGCAGTACCTACACTAGGGACCAGTTTTTTGAATGGAGGTGTAGTTCACATGGGTTAAGGACACCGGTCTTTTAAACCGGATTGTGCGGGGCCCCAAGCCGCCACCTCTACCAATTTAGATTAACCACAGAAGGCACAGAAGACACAGAAAGCGATGGGAATATCGCAGAGTGATTTTGTGATTTTTTGTGCTTCTTGTGATTAAAACCTTCCGGTTGAAGACGAACAGCAGAGTCACTGCTCTGTCGAAGCAGGGATAGCGGGGGCAGCACCCGTCGACCGGGCCATGCAGGATTGGTGAAATGTCATCATGGCTGTCTTCCAAACAGCAGTTACGGGTGCGAATCCCGTATCCTGTTCCAAACTACGAATACGGGATTGGTGAAACAGAATCATGACTGTATCATAAGCAGTTGTTGCAGGTGCAAGCCCTGTATCCCGTCCGTTTACTCTCGAATTGTATAATAGTAGTATGCCGAGCTGTTAACTCGGAGGCGAAGGGGCGGTACCTTCTTCGAGAGCCATTTTTGTTTCGGGATCGTCTAATAGTAGGACACCGGTCTTTGAATCCGGTAATGCTAGTGCGAGTCTAGCTCCCGAAGCCACTTTTTAAACTGAGACGTAGCTTAATAGTAAAGTCGCCGATTCTTACTCGGTCGGATGCGGGTGCAAATCCTGTCGTCTCAACCAATTTTAGTTAGCCGCGAAAGAACGCAAAGATCGCAAAGAAGAAATGTGGTTAATTAATCCCAGGTTACACCAGTAGAGGGCTGGGGCTGAACCATCCTTCGCCAAGGCTACGGAGGTCACGCTGTAAATCAGATGCTTGAAAAAGCTCCGGAGGTGCGTTGCTTCGCCGCGAGCAGCTCGGGTGTCGCCCCGCGAGCGTGACTCGGTACCTTCACCTGGGACCAATTTGTTAGGGAGTATCGGATAAAAGGATACTCTGTGAGGGAAAATGAAAAGACCGCGGCGGTGCGGGTAGGTGAGTGAATAGAGGAGAAGGAAAAGTGTCGTTTCCTATCTGGCCGTCGCGGTACTCAATTTTGAAAGCGCAGTGTGGTGGAATAGTATACACAGCTGTTTCAGAATTGAGTACCGCGACGGCCAGATAGGAAACGACACTTTTCCTTCTCCTCTATTCACTCACCTACCCGCACCGCCGCGG
>JBCCZW010000274.1:0-6167 GCA_039186805.1 Verrucomicrobiota bacterium | reverse complement strand
TCAACCGCAGCGAAGGCCGGAAAACGGGCCTTCGCACAGCCATCCTGACCCCACCCAAGACCCCGGCGACTGAACCAAAAGTGTTACCTCGCTCGGTTAGGTCCGACCCAAGCGATTGGTTGCTGTCAGTTGCCATCTCGGAAGTTCGACTTTAGTCCGACAACAAAAAGTCCCATCAAATCTCCTTCATGCCACACAATCCGACACCCTCACCCCTGCTCCCTAAGGCCATCCCCCACACATCAATGAGAATTCATTTGTCTTGTAAAAAGAAAGTAAACGCGCAGTGTTCAAAACAGTTGAGAGAACGCTACTTCTCTCCGCAATACGCTAAAAAGCCTTACCCAATTTCTATAACTCTTATTTCTTATTGTTGATGTAGAAAGCCGATTCCTCCCAGGGAATCGGCTTTTGCGTTTTCACCCGAAGCTGCAGGGTCAAATCAAGTACGTGTATTCATCAAAACACTACAGAATCCAAAACCTCCAGGTCTCTTCCTCCGCCAATGAAACGCAAACCTTGTGTTCCTAAGAAACCCTCTCTAAGCGGTGGCGAAGGACCGCTGGACAAACTCCACTGTCGATCAACCAACAATGACGAAGGCGCAAAAAACCCGGCTCCTGAACAGAACCGGGTTTCGCTTAAACACTTAATCGATATGGGCTACTTCATCGCGTTGAACGTCGCCTTCAACAGGTCGATATCGCTCTTGCCTCCAGACTTCCCCTTCGCTTTGTCGATTATGCTAGCCTCAAGCTCGTTCTTAGTCGGAGTCTCCTCTTGATAGTAAACGCCAAACTTACCGGGCCATTCTTCTTCAGCTAAGCCGAGAGCCGCCGGCATGTCGGAAACGTCGTGCTTTTCTTCATCGATGGTCTCCCATTCCCCGCCCTTCCTAGGAACCGCCGCATCAAATGCTCCCTTGTGAAAAATCACGCATTCGCTCAGCACCTCGATGACCGAAAAACCGTCGTGCTGGATCGCCCGCTCATACATTTCCATCATATGCTTCACCTGGGTCGAATGCGTCCGCGCCACAAAGGTCGCGCCGCTCGATAGCAACTTCCGCATGGGATTCGTCGGACGATCAATCGCGCCCCCCGGATCCGTCTTCGATTTAAACCCAATGGGCGAAGTCGGCGAAGTCTGCTTTTTCGTCAGTCCGTAAACGAAGTTATCCATAATCACATACGTTAGCCGAATATTCTTCCGACCCGCATGATCCAGGTGGTTGCCGCCAATCGAAAAGCCATCGCCATCGCCGCCGAATACGAACACATGCAAATCATCCCGACTCAAGCTCACGCCCGTTGCAAAAGGCAAGGCGCGCCCATGAATGAAATGCCCTCCATGAGTATTCACGAAATAAGGAAACCGCGACGAGCAGCCGATACCGGCCAAGGTCACAATCTTCTCCTGCTCAAGCTGGAGCTTCTCCAGCACCTTATAAAACGCGGCCAATACGACGAAATCACCGCATCCCGGACACCAAGTGGGGTGATCCGCTATCAAGCCTTTTTTGGTTACCTTGCCGCGTTCGATCACTGCATTTGTACTCATTCTCTAAATCTTTCTCTTTGATTGTTTCGTCGAACGCCTACGCCTCGATCACGTCGGCAATACCCCTCATAATCTCCCGGATCTTAAAGGTCAGACCATCGGTCTTAGTCAAACTGTGGATCCGATTGTTGCAGGTTTTCGCCCGCAGCATCATTGCCAACTGACCATAGCCATACAGCCCCTCATCGTTCATCTCAACCACTAGCACCTTGTCGTACTGGTTGAAGATATCATTCAAATCCACCGGCATCGGATTCAAATAGCGAATCTGCAAATGTCCAATCTTCCGCCCCCGGTCTCGTTCGCGAATCACCGTTTCGCGGATCGGACCCCAAGAAGAGCCCCAACCAACGACGAGCACCTCGCCTTCCTGATCGCCATAGACTTCCGACGGCGGCAAAGCCTCAGCGATCTGCTTCACTTTATTCCTTCGCTTCGCCGTCATCTTGACATGCATCTCAGGATTCGCGCTCGGATGTCCCGTTTCATCATGCTCAAGCCCCGTAACCTGGGGGAACTTCCCTCCTTCAATCCACGTACCTGGAGGAGCATGTCGCGTAACCTTGCTCAAGTCGTAAGGCTTGAAATCCTCAGGACGGTCCTCCAAATCCAGCCTTGGCGCGACCACCAGCTTCTCCAGATCCGGCTCATCGAACGCCTCAATACGAGAAGCCATCGACATGTCAGACAAAACGAATACAGGCACGCTATACTCGCGAGCAATCCGACACGCATCTAAAGTAATGTAAAAGCAGTCCTCGACATTCTGAGCGGCCAACACCACGCGAGGACCATCCCCATGGCTGCCATAGATTGCCTGCATCAAATCCGACTGCTCCACATTCGTCGGCAAACCTGTACTCGGCCCACCGCGCTGAACATTAATTACAACCATGGGCATCTCAGCCATGACCGCCCACCCAAGGGCTTCCATTTTCAGCGAAATTCCCGGTCCCGCGCTGCCCGTAACCGCCAAGTGACCCGCGTACGAAAACCCGATCGTCATCGATGCGGCCGCAATTTCGTCTTCGGTCTGCACGAACATCCCACCGTATTTGGAAAGATGTGACCGCAAAATCTCCATAATCGAGGACCAGGGCGTAATGGGATAGCCAGCTCCATACCGAACCCCACCCGCGATCAAGCCCAAGGCGATCGCCGTGTTGCCATCCATCGTCACCTGATGACGATCTGCCACCGATTCTTTGGGATCGAAGCGATAGTAACGATGCAGAACGTTATCCAGAGGATAAGAAAAGCCCGCATCAAACGCCAGTGATGCATTTCTCAATACGTCTTCCGACTTCCCGCCAAATCGTTCCTCGATGATCTTCCTCACCTTCTCGATATCCAAACGGAAAATACGGCACAACAACCCAAGCGTAAACAGGTTCTTGCCCTTCGCCCGATTCGAACCGCCCAGAGCCTCGATCGTCAACGCGTTGATCGGCACCCCGATCTTCAAGAACCGCGAATCATGCTCGTCGGGCTCGACTTCGTCCAAGTCGTAAAGCAACACCCCACCTTCTTTCAGATGGTCGATGTGGTTTTCATAAGAATGTTGGTAGAAAGCTACGAGAAAGTCGGCTTCATCTCCCGCGGACAATACCTCGCCAGAACCCATTCTGACTTGGAAAATCGATGGACCGCCCGAAATCGTCGCAGGAATCGTCATGTAAGTCATAACCTCCTGAGCGCTTCTTCCAGCGAGCCGGGCCAAAAAGCCCCCGATTGTTTGAATACCGTCCTGAGAGTTGCCAGCCAAGCGAATGACCGCGTCTCGTATTTTTTCCTCTCTGACCGTTGGGGTAATAGATTGGTCTACTGACATTTTGAGATAAAGTCTTTGCATTACCCTCATACC
The DNA here is from genome assembly GCA_039186805.1 of Verrucomicrobiota bacterium. Classification (GTDB taxonomy): domain Bacteria; phylum Verrucomicrobiota; class Verrucomicrobiia; order Opitutales; family Opitutaceae; genus JBCCZW01. Next base: position 2,743 of record JBCCZW010000274.1, on the reverse strand, counting down.
CCATCGCAGTCAACACGACACCACTCATAGAACGAAATAAAGATCCCCGCCGCGAGCGGACTGGAGACTAAAAAAAGCAGAACCGTAATATCGGATCTCCCGCGATAACCACTCCGTAGCAAAAGTGGAGAGACCTTCGGCTCATCGAAAGAGGATGGCCCCAAAAGCCAGCATAAACGAGTGAGAGCACTATACCCTGCTTAGCTGGGGGCGAAGCAAGAGCCAACCCGAACCCCATAAAAGCGATCGCCGATCTGCTCGCCTTTTGAAAACGCTGAGCCAACCACTCCCGCAACATCCACCCGTTCGCTATTCAAAATTCCAAACTCACCATTCACTCCCGTATCCCCATTCCCAGTACAATCACTAATCCCTCAACAGCCCAATTGCGCAGCCTCCGTCCCCTCACATTCACTACTCCAAACCCTCCGTATCCAAAATCTCAACTCACCCCTTCAAAAGTTATTGACCTTTTCGCTGTAAATAACTTGTGAATAACTTTCGCCTTTTTACTTATATTTGAAAATTCCTTACAAAAGGCCTACTGAACCAGCCCATCTTGACCTAAGCCTGGTAACTCAAACGGCGATTAAGTCCTCCAGTGAGCGAGCGTCAAGCTACTCATCTCAGAACGACTCGCCTAACCAGAAGCCAAGCCATCTCCTCCCCGTTTACCGATTCAATCAAATAAAACTCAGGAACATAACCACGCTGCCAAGAAGAGACTAACGCGCCGCTATTCACGCCTCCCCTACAACGACAACTCGCTTCACGCGATGCTACCAAATACGGCATCGCCATCGCACCCCCTCTCATCGAATCGGAATTCTGTCGCGAGCAAACGCCGACCAGCGCTTTTTTCCGATTGATCGCTTCGAACCTTAATCGATGTCCAAACCGACTGAGTTCAGAACAGTCAGCAGCCACAGCCGCCCCCAACACGGACTGCTGAAAGCCAACGGCACTCTTTACATAGCGATCCTCTCCAAAGACGCCGAAATCAACGGCAACCTCAAGACTGACCTCGGTCGATCGCAAATCAAAGATCACAAACTCCAGATCTGCAAGTCTGTAGAAGAAGCCACCCGTCTACTCGCCGTCAGCCGCTTCCACCTGCTCTTCCTAGACCTCAAAGATTTCGAAGGCGACCAATCCGCTTTCGACAAACTCCGCGAAAAGAATACCGAAATGCCCGTGATCGGACTGGCCCATCGCCGCGCCATCATGGAAAATCGCGTTGCCCGCTACCTCGGATTGGACGATCTCGTCGCCAAGGAAGACCTCTCGCCATCCCTCGTAGAATCCGTTGCCCGCAACGCGATCGAGCGTAAAGGCATCCTCGATTCCCGCCGCGTCCTCCACGACCGCCTCGCCCTCTCTCTCAGCGCCGACCATCAAGGCCAATGGACCTACTACCCCGAAGACGACTCGCTCGAGCTCGACGCCATCACTTCCGCGCTCTTCAGCCTCGAACCACGCCCTACTCGAATTCCCATCGCAGTCCTCCGCGAAACCATCGCCGAGGCCGATCACCCTAAGCTCGAAACCGCCTTCGCCTGCCTCGACGGCGAAGATCGCGAAACACGCTGCACCCTCCAAATCTTAGGCGAAACCATTCCCCAACCCCAAGTCGAACTCATCGGCCGCAGCGCTCCGCCTGATACCCTCGGAACCTGCGTCCTCATAGGCATCGCCCGCCCCGCTACCCAAGCGCGGGAAATCGTCCAACGTATCTTAGAAGCCAATACCGCGGTCCAAGAACTCCTCGACCAACGCGACGCCGATCTCCGCGCCGCAAACCGACACCTCCGTTCCCTCGCCGCTGAACTTGATCTCCCTCCATCGCCTTCAAACTCCCCCTCCCCACAACCCAATCCCAAAGCAGATATCGCTCCAACCCCCGCCGAAGAGCCCGCTCTTTCGTCGAATACCAAGCGCGCCAAATCCGCTACCCAGCCATCAACACCTGAGCCCGAATCGCCAGTTCCTACCAAACCCGTCACAAGAAAATCGCCCCCACCCTCCAAAGGCAAAACGAAGGACGACCTAAAATTTGACTCCGAACAAGCCTTTGCCGAGGTCCTAAAGTCGATCCAGAAGCAGCAAGCCAAACGCCCGAAACGCGCTAAGCAACAGTCTCTGCCGTTCGATTTCTCCACTGATCCCGTATCCGACTTTTCACCCCCCAACCCCACGCAAGAAGGCTTCATCGGCGCCGCCAAACGCTTAGTAGCGATGATCCGCGCCACCAACGAACTCGACGTCAACCTCAGCATCTCAGACCAGCAAGCCATCCAAAACGAGCGCGAAAGAGATCTCCTCTTCGATGTCCTCCGCGAACTGCTCACCAACGTTGCGCGCCACGCTCAAGCCAGCCTCTGCATCATTTCCCTGTTTCGAGACGAAGACGATTGGGTCCTCCAAGTCGAGGACGACGGTATTGGAATCGACGATACGCTCAAAAGCGTTTCCACCCCGCTCAAGCAAATCGGTCTATTCCAGATCCGTACCAAACTCGCTCTCAAAGGCGGCCACCTCGACATGACCCCCGCCTCCCCCAGCGGCCTCGTCGCCCGAGCCCGCCTCCCCTATACCGCCCGCGAAACCGTAAAACGGTAGCCGCCAACAGGATTAGGTAAGGCCGCGCTGCGAAACAAAAGGCGTATCGAACCCGAGGAAATAGCAGGGCGAAAAACGAAATAGAAAATCGCGGCCCCGTCGCGCCCCCTGATCTTCATCTCCC
>JBCCZW010000273.1:0-6225 GCA_039186805.1 Verrucomicrobiota bacterium | reverse complement strand
GTGGGACCAGGTTTTCGAACTCGCCCTTGCCGAGCGCTATTTTCACTTCGAACTTTGCTAGGAGCGATTCATTCGAGTCACTTTCTTTGTGTTTGCGAAGGCTTGAGATGAGTTTAGTCGCGTTGTCGAAGGAGCCGCGAAGGATCAGATTGTCGACGATGCCAGAGTAGTCGCTGAATGCGAGTGAATCGGGCATCGCTAAGGATTCGATTATGGTCTGAGTTCCCATTTCGTTGAGGTCGTTGAATAGGTAGATCGAACCCAGTTGGACGAGATATTGGGCGTTGGCTTTTCCAAGGCGATGGATGAGGGCGTAATTGCCGGCGGCATCATTGGGGCGATCAAGGGCTATGTAGGCATCGGCTTGGACGGAGAGCACTATGTCGTCATCTGGGGTATCGATTAGGATCTCTTGGAGGATGGAGATCGCTTCATTGTATTTCTGGGAAGCCAGGAGCGAGCGGGCTAAACCTAGTTTCCAATCGCGTACGGTTGAGTCGTATATGATGGCGTTTCGGTAGGACTTTTCAGCGGCTGTGTTTTCGTTCACGTTGACCTGACAGAAACCGAGCAGTCCCCAGGTTTGGGAATCGTTAACACCCAGTTCAATCGCTCGGGAAAGAAAGGGAATCGCTTCGCGATGGTACCCTGACTGCGCTAGGATTACGGATACGTTTTTGATGGCTTGAGCGAAGGTTGGATGGCGCTCAAGCGTTTCAAGATAGCATTCCACCGCTTTGGGTATGTTGTCTTCAACTGTATATAGATTGGCTGCGAAATAGTAAAGGACGGCGCTGCTTTCCTGAGTGATGGATGTTTCGAGCAGCTTGAGAGCGGACTGGCTGTCTTTGAGTTCTTCAGTAAAATGAAGCAACTCTTTGAAGAGATCTCTTTCTTCTTCCTTTAGTCTGGGGAGTAAGATGGGTTCTAACTGTAGGGCCTTTGTTTCATCCTCGGAGGATTGAATGCGTTTCCAGAATGAATCGTAGTCGAAGTCGAGTTTTACGGCTTCCGTCGCTTTGGTAGAGGCTGCGACTATTGTAAGTAGGGAGAATGCGAATACTAATGGTTTCATCGTGAATCATGAGTTTAAGATATGGATTCATGATTCGCCTCGGATTCAGGGTAGGCTGAAGCCCTTCGCCGGTAAGGTTTCCCAAGCTGAAGTCTATCGATTACCTGCCTTGATGATTCGCGGGCGAATCACGCGGAGGGGTTCGTCAATCGATCTGATGAAACGCGATTTGCAGTGTCGCAGCTTTTAGAGCGTTGCTGTATTCGGTTTTTGGAGTCTCACACATGACTGGACCGAATTGCTCTATGCTACGAGAGAATCCACACAGAAGAAAATAGAACCACACACACTTTGTTGAATCGGAAGTCTTGGCAGGCCTTCTCGCTCTGCTCGTGAACGACTTCCGCTACGGGGTGTTCCCGTAAGAAAAAAGGCAGAGACCGGAGTCTCTGCCTTTGAGAAATTGATTAAAGACCGAGCTTCGCAAGGTTGACCTTGCGGACCTGATCGAGGTAGCGGCCTATGTGTTCCTTTGGCTCAAGCGTATTTGCGCGTTCGAGGAGCGGAATGGCTTCGCCGAACTTTTCGCGAGAAACGTAGGAGGACGCCCAGGCAATCAAGGCGCGTACTTGAAACTCGGGGATCTTAGTCGCGCGCTCGAAGTAAATGTCCGCACGAGTGTAGCCGTCGATGTCGCCTAAGCCGGAGTTGTAGTCCGCGAGCATCATAAGGGCGTCGCCGTCGAGAGGATCGTTATCAACGAGCTTAGTGAGAATCGGAATGGCTGACTCCGGATTCGTGCTGGCAAGAGCGATTTGAGACTCTAGGCGAAGGATCTTCGTTTCGTCGTCGCGAGATATGTTCTTATAGGAACTACGAACCTTTTTGGCCATGGCGGCCGCTTCATCGAATGAACCGCGAGTAGCGAGGATCTCAGCTGTTTCGATGTGAGTGCTAATTGGCTGGTTCGGATCTTTGTCGATCGCTCGTTGGAAGTAGGTAAGCGCTAGGCTTGGGAGATTGCGGGACATGTAGATGTTGCCCAAGAGGTTGAGCGTATCCGCGTTGCCCTTGCCAAGGCGGGTTACGATTTCCAGGTTGGCAGCTGCCATCTCTGGATCATCGAGGCCGATGTAAGCATTTGCTTGGCTGGACCAGATAACATCCGCTCCCGGCTCAGAGATGAGAATCTCTTCCAATACGGCGATTGATTCTTGGTACTTTTGTTGGAGGAGAAGCGCCTTTGCGAGGCCTACCTTCCAGTCCTTGACGCTAGGGTCGAGAACAATGGCTTCACGATAAGCGGTTTCAGCTGAGATCGCCTTGCCTTCGTTGACGTAGCAAAGGCCGAGAAGGCCCATAGTCGTGGTGTCCTTCAGTCCGAGAGACACGCCCTTGGTAAAGAGCTCGAGGGCTTCCTTGAACTCGGCGTCCTTGACGTGCATGATCGCCAAATTCTTGATGGCGCGGCGGAAGTTCGGGAACTTCTCTATCGCTTTCCGGTAGTTGGCCTTGGCCTTCGGAAGGTCACCCGCCTCCGCGTAGAAGTTGGCTGCGAAGAAGAACATCGCGCCGCTGGACTCTGGAGTAAGCTCCGGCTCGAGGCGAGCGAGGGCTTGCTGGTTGCTGATTTTGATGAGTTCGAGAAGCTCCTTCAGAAGGACTTGCTCCTCTTCGCTCATCTTGGGAGTGAGGGTCGTCTCGAGTTCGTAGGATCCCGTGAAGGACTTTATGATATGAGGTTGGCTCCAGAATCCCTCGCGATCATAGTCGATTTGGGCGGGGAGGACGCTCGCGCCGGCGTAGCAAATTAGACCGGAAAGCGATGATTTGATTAGTCTGCTCTTAATCATTGTTAATGCTCTTTAAAGTTTTGTGGTTATTAGTTGGATACGGTTTTTATACTGACGCTATCGGCTCCCGCCAAAAGGCATTCGTCCATCGAGAAAACGACGAGCTGCATGGGAACGTTCGGTTCAACGCTAAGAGTCATAGCCTTCTTCTCGCCGTGTTTGCGCTGCATCTCTTGACTGACTTTGGCTCGAATGCCTCGCTTGCCGATTTCCTGGAACGGGCCTCCTTGCTTGGCCATGATCTGTCCGTTGTCCTTGATTAGGATTACGAGAGGATCTTCATCCGGCTCTTCGACAGTGGGAGGCGCCGGGTCAGGCGTGTTCGCCGCCATGCCGTCTTCTTCCACGAAAACGGTGGTTACGATAAAGAAGATCAGGAGGATGAAAACCATATCGATGAGGGGGGATATGTTGATATCCGTTGCCTCGTCGTCTTTGCCTAGGTGTCTACCTTTCATGATTTATATGGGTGGTTTCTTTCCTGAGAAAGCTAGCCTTCGCTTGGCTCTGTCGAAACGAATATTCTCTTTGCTTTGCCCAATTTACACTCGTCGATAAGACGTACGATCGTTCCGGATCGCGCGAGCTGGTCGGCTTGAATGATCACTGGGTAGTCTGGGTTTTCGTCGATCAATCTTCTTACTTGGAGACGGATGCCGCCTAGCCCAACGTCGGTGCCGCCGTACATGATTTGCCCCTGGGGGGTGACGGCGATGAGAATGACGTTCTTCTCCAAATCTGGAGAGTTGATCAGGCTAGCCTTCGGCTTGTCTACCTCGATACCAGGCTCTTGAACGAAGACCGTGGTGACGATGAAGAAGATCAGAAGGATGAACACCATGTCGATCAGCGGAGAGATGTTTACGTCTTCGACATCGGAGGAAGACGAAAGGGATTTCTTATCCTGCATCATGGTTATTCGAAAAGGTTAAGGTTTCTTGTCGCCGGCTGGAGGAGGGGGACGCATCCCCCTCGAAAAGCCGTGTCAGGAATTAGTCTTCCTTGTGAAGTCCGTTCACGAAGGCGACGGAAGCCTGTTCCATTTCGCTGAGCTTACCTTTGGCGAGCTTCGACAAGAGCGCTTGCAGCAGAAGGGAGGGGATCGCGACGATCAAACCGTACTCAGTTGTAATCAAGGCGACCGAGATACCGCCTGAAAGCGTCTTCGGGTCACCTGTACCGAAAACGGTAATCGCGCGGAAGGTGTCGATCATACCTGTAACCGTACCGAGCAGACCGAGAAGAGGCGCGGCAGCTGCGGTGAGGGCGACGAAAGCGATGAGGCGCTCGAGCTTAGGTTGAGCTGCCAAGAGGCGTTCGTAGAGCACTTCCTCGAGGAGTTCCTTCTCCTTGTCCGCGTTTTCGACGCCTGCCACGAGGAGGTCGCCGAATGGGCCGTCAACGGAATTGGCAATTTCGAGAGCCCCTTGCTTGTTGCCGTTGTTGAGGTGATCGAGAATTTGCTGAATGGATCCCGCCTTCGGACGTTTGACCGAGCTGATTTCGAAGAGCTTGAAGATCGAAATTACGAGCGCGAAGAATGCCATGCCGAGGAGGGGTACCATTGTAATACCACCTTTTTGGATGTGCTCCGCGAGGGACTCTTGCGTGAACTTTAGCTTGAGAGCGTCTCCCTTAGTGGGGTCGAATGGGAAATCCGCTGTCCCTGTGTCAGTTAAGTTGGCAATAATGCCTGTCAGCTCTTCACCGATGCCCTTGTTCACCACGATTGGCAGGGCTGCGTTAATTTGGCGCTCCGCAAAACCAACGTTTTCCGCTCCGTCACCAAAGAATGCATACGGGCCGATGAGCACGAAGTTGCCAGAGACTTCAATGCCGCGATTGCCGAGAGCCTTGCCGGAGAACTTATTACCTCCCTTTATTTCGAGAACGCGATCGAGGGCTGAATCGAGAACCTTTACTTGAGCTGCGAGGATGTCCCTCTCTTCAGCTCCTGGTCGATCGACAATGTTTGTCGCTTCGTTGATCATATCCGCGTAGGTCGCAAGCTCAGCCTGGTGAAGATTGGTTGAGAATGACTGAACGTAAGACGACATCATGTTTTTGACGAAGATGTTGTCGTCGCGGCGGGCTTTGACCTTGTCACCGAGAGTGTTGAGGTCGACTGTGACGTTGTCAGCGGCGCGAACCACTCGGTCGAATTCTTTATTCACCTCCTGCGACTCCGCTTCCACTTGAGTCAGTCTCTTTGAAATTGGAATCTTTTCATCAGCGATGCGGTTGCGAAGGTCAGCCAATTCGCGTTCGGCGTCGAGGAGGTCCTTTTTAGCTCCTGCCGCGATGCTGTCGAAAGATTGGGCAAAGGTGGTGGAGATTGCGCAAGCTGCCAATCCAACTGTAAGAATCTTAATAGCTTTCATTTGCTTAAAAAAGTTTGGTTTCAGCTTCGGTTGATTAGTTTACGCTGACGGGCAGATTGACGAACTCAGGCGCCGCTTCCTTCTCGAATATCGCAACCGCTTGAGCGATTGCAGGAGCGAGATCATTGCGAGATTCGCGTTCCCAGCCCTCTTCGCTAGGGGTAAGGATACCGGCTTCTGAACCTGTCCCGTCCACGTAGTAGGCGATGGCGAGGCCGATATAGATCGTCTTGACGGAGACATTCTCGCCGTTGATTTGCTGCATATCGTTTTCGAGGATGACGTCTCCGTTGAACTTCTCTACCTCAAGGAGGAGAGCGACGATGTTCTGAACGCGTTGAGAAAGTCCAAGGGATGAGGCCGTCTTTTCGTCCTTAGGAATGCGTTCCGTTATGGGACGAAGCTTGTCGGCGAGAGTGCGAGGAAAGATCTTAGCGAGTTTGAGAGCCTTTTGCTCCATGTCGCCGATTTTCGTAGAGACGACAGCTGCAGATTGCTTTAACTCGTTTTCTTGTTCGGTGAGTTTCGCTCGTTCGGCGTCGGCAGCTGAAGCGTCTTCTTGCTTTTTGTCGATTTGCTCGCGGCGACTGTCTATTTCCGTTTCGCGAAGATCGATGGCTTCTTGGAGAGTCTCCTTCGCGACTTTCCATTCAGCCTCTTCTTCGGAGATGAGCTTCTTCAGCTCAACCCACTGTTTAAGGGTTTCGCGGGTCTCCGAGAGATCGGGGGCTGCGTTTACCGCCAACGGACTTGCTAATGCAAGACCTGCAGCGATCAATGATACCAATTTGGTCTTAGTCATGGTCAGTTATCTATTCTCGTAAGGTTTCAGCGATAGCGGAGAATCGTTATTCTTGGTAGACGTCCGCCGGTACTATTCGTTTAAATTTTGTGCTGGTGGGCTAAGGGTAATCAGTTGCAAAAAGGGGATGGTTGAGACTGCGGCGACTAAAATCAGTCGGTGGCGCGTATCCGT
>JBCCZW010000272.1:0-6233 GCA_039186805.1 Verrucomicrobiota bacterium | reverse complement strand
GTTTCGTAGCCCTTAGCGGAGACAGCTTGAATGAGTTCGGGGCGGAGCCCCAATTGCTTAAATGACATAAGAGTTTGTAGGTAGCGGGGCCGCAAAGCTCTTTAGCAAGAGCCTTCCAATCAACGACTTCCATAGTGGGTAGTAGACCCTGTTGTGAGCGCTAAGCGTCTCGATAAGAAGTCAATCCCGTCGGAGCATAGCCAAGGTCGATTAGAGACCTCGTAAAAAATGAAGGCGGAGGGATAGCGCATAGAAGGGCTTCCGCCTAGCAAAATGTTTGAGAATCGTAATAAAGCTCCCGTTGACTAATGCTCGGGCTGTCCTCATCTCTGCTTCAGCAAGTATGATTTTGGCATTTTCGAAAGGGCTAAGTTTCTGAGGGATTCATTCAGCGATATGAAACAAATAAAAACGATAGAAGAACTCGAATCGATGTACGGAAAAGTCGTACCTATCGCGAAGTATAAGGAAATCGACTACATAAACGAACACTACCGCAGATTTATTGAAGCCGCTCCTTTTCTGGTTTTAGCGACGAAAGGAGAGAGAGGGATCGATTGCTCTCCAAGAGGGGACCCTCCTGGTTTCGTAAGGGTGGTAGACGAGAAGACTCTGTTGATCCCTGACCGAAGGGGGAACAATCGGATTGATAGTCTTCGCAATGTTGTCGCAAATGGCGAAGTCGGATTGATTTTCCTAATTCCGAATGTAGGAGAAGCGATTCGGGTGACAGGCAAGGGATCGGTGGTATTGGATGATTCCCTACAAGAGTCTTTTGCGATCAATGGGAAGTCCCCAACTTGCTTGATCAAGGTGGAGGTTGAAAAGGCTTATTACCAATGCCAAAAAGCGATCGCTCGTTCAAAACTGTGGAGCGAGGAATCTCATGTAGATCGAAGTACTTTGCCGACCGCCGGAGATATGGCTCAACACTTCTCGAAGCAAGAGGGTGAGGAATTCGATGGAGCCGCTTACGACCGAGAGTATCCGGAGCGGATGAAACGAGTGATTTATTGAGTTGAACCGGGCTACAAAGAATACGAAGCGGGTTTAAGGGATAGGTTCTAGTCTCCTACGAGGAAAAGCAGGCCTTTGGCGTATTTGCGAATTTGTTTTTCGGTAGGGTTGTCGCTTAGGTTGGAAAGCATGTCGGCGATCTTAACCTTGGTGGCGAGCGGGTTTCCTTTAATGCTCTCAAGGTAGGTTTCGTAAGGAACTGACTTTGAATGGGTCATCAGAGAAACTGCGTCGATGACTCGAGAATCAATCCCTTTCTCAGCTAGCGATTCTGCGGTTTCCTCGGTGTCTTCAATGGTGTCGTGAAGCCAGGCGGCATCTTGGGCGAGTGGATCGTCTCCGACGCGACCTACGACGGCTCGCGGATGAACGATGTAAGGCGTGACGCCATCTCTACGGCATTGACCCTTGTGCGCTTCGGTCGCGATCTGTTCTGCGATTGAGATTTTCATATTATTTTGGATGGCTCCTTAAGCGCGGTGGTTCCTTTACGCTCTCAGTTTAGCAAACTGCGCCCAGCAGCTCTTCCGTCTTTATGGATGCCGGGTTGTCAAACAGACTCCAAATGCTGGTTGGCGTTCCGGCAGTTGCCGCTTTAAAGCGATCGTTTTCGAACGTTTCTCCCGAAATGTTTCGTATTAGGATATTGGTGATATTCTCCGGATATCGTCTAGCGATTTCGCCGTAGACTTCGGGGTCTTGCTCCCCGCTATCGCCGATGAGAATGAATTTTCTTTTTGGATACGCTTTGAGAATCGGTTCGATTTGAGCGGGCTTGGTGGTGGTACCTTTTTTGAAGAGATTGAAGAGAGTTTCATCCCGAAAGCGGACGGACTTTAGCTGGAGGGGAGCCCAAGGGAAGTTATTGGCGGCTAGGAAATCGAGAAGAGGCTTGTAGAGTTGCCAGGGGCTTGAGGAAACGAACTGTAGGGTTGCTCCGCTTTTTTCGAAGTCGCGATAGAGAGTGGCCATGCCTTCGACGGCGGAGAACCGCTTGAAGAAGGTGTGCTCGATCAGTTTTCTACGTTCGCGCACCTGAGTGACCTTCACCGTATCATCGATATCGCTGATGATGGATACACCGCGATCTAGCTTTAGGAGGCACTGCCCGCAAAATCTTCGATCTTCTTTGGGGGAGACGATCGCTTCGTATTGAAGCAGGCCATTTACCGCGAGTTCTTCTGCTTCGTCGACGGGGATCTTCATTTCTCCGCGGAAATGTCCGTTGGGTCTAGATTTGGGAAGGACCTTTGTGTGTTTGCCTAGCCGGATGAGGATGCGTTTGCCGCGTTCGTTGTCGGCGATCAGGAGGTTTAAGCGTTCTGAAAAGACTGAGTCGTTTTCGGAGGTGACCTTCAGCTCGTACTTCTTTTCGAAGATGCTCGATACGAGTTTCTTGCGGAAGCGGCTATTCTCGGGTTCGTAAATCCAACCGTGAATGGGGATGATCCAATGGGCGTGGTCGTCTGACAGATGCGCATTCGTGCGAAAGAAAACGACATGCTCGTCTTTCTTGATATTTGAGTAGGATTTGCGAGAAGCCATATGGCGGATATTTTTCGTCGAGAGATGCCTTAATCTTGAAGGCCGCTAGAATCCTCAAGCGGAATGTTTTTGGATGATCGCGTCGATCACTGCAAGTTCCTCGGTTTTCCCGTATTTGATAAGACCTCGACGGTAGATCTGACATTTGCGAAGCATTTCTTCGAGGGCGACCTCAGCTTGGGAAACGTTGAGCGTTTCCGAAGATAGAATTTTGTCGAGCGCTCGAATTCGATAGTGGTCGAGCGCGCGGTTGGAGGAGAGTTGGTCTCCATGACCGGCGTGTTTGAGGGTGAGGGGCGCGTCAACTAAGAGGGTTGGGTATTGAGAACTGACGCGGAGCCAAAGGTCGTAGTCTTCGCAAAATGGAAAACTTTCGTCGAAGTAGCCGACTTCTTCTAAGAGCGATTTTCTGAGTATGGCGGAGGAGGGGCTAATGGCGCAACGGAGGACGCAGCGGTCGAAGATCCAGCCCCCTTGCTTTCGGTAGTCTTTCGCGACTTCGCGTTTCTTGCCTCGGAATATCCAGGTTTCCTCAGTGTGGCAGATTTCCATCGTGGGGTCGTCTCGGATTGCGGCGATTTGCTGTTCGAGTTTGTCCGGCGCCCAGGCGTCGTCGGAGTCTAGGAGAGCGATCCATTGCGAGGTGGCAGCTTGGATGCCGGCGTTGCGGGCTGAGCTGACGCCTCTGTTGTTTTGAACGATGACTTTGATTTGCGGGTACGCTTTAGCTAAGAAGGCCTGAGTTCCGTCGGACGAACCATCGTCTACCACAACGATTTCCTCTGCGCGTCGAGTCTGAGCGAGAACGGAATCGATCGCTCTTGGTAGGGTTTCGATTCGGTTGTAGGTGGGGATAATGACGCTGAGGGAGAAGTCTGGCATCTTCACTTGACTGGGGGTTTCATTGTCCTCTTTTTGGTCGCCTTGCAAGGGCCGAAACGGTCATAAGTCCCATCTCAGAAAACGCATGCAGGTAAACAAACAAAGAGCGAATCGCATCCAAATCCTTGATAATAATTCGCTTACACTGCTCGTTCTTTAGTCCGCCGCCTCATGAAAGTCGTCCTTGCTGAGAAGCCGTCTGTTGCTCGTGATATCGCCGCCCACCTGGGAGCGAATCAACGTAAGAACGGTTGGTTGGAAGGGAATGACTGGGCAGTGACTTGGGCTTTTGGTCATTTGGTGGAGCTGCAAGAACCTGAGGATTACGATCCGCAGCTTAAGTCTTGGAAGCTGGGGAATCTGCCGATCATTCCCGACAAGTTTCTCCTTCGTCCACGTCGGGAGGATTCGGCGAGGCAGCAGTTGGAAACGATCAAACGGCTTTTTGAGGGAGGGGAAGAACTTGTCTGCGCAACGGACGCTGGACGCGAAGGAGAGTTGATTTTTCGATATATTCAGATCTGGTCGGGCTGCGATACGAAGCCATTCAAGCGACTTTGGATCAGCTCGCTTACGAAGTCGGCAATTAAGAGGGGCTTTGAGTCTTTGGCGGAAGGGCAAGACTTCGATAACCTATATCAGGCGGCGCGCTGTCGCAGCGAAGCGGATTGGATCGTAGGGCTGAATTCCACGCGTTTCTTTACGGTCGAATACGGCAAGAGAAATTTGCTTTTAAGCATCGGTCGGGTGCAGACGCCTATTTTGGCGATGATCGTGGGCCGCGATTCTGAGATCGAAAACTTCAAGCCGGAGGATTTTTGGGAAATTCATACGGTTTGCCGAGAAACGAAGTTTCGTCATACTCGAGGGAAGTTTCAGAGGGAAGATGAAGCCAAGGCGGTCGTGGAGAAGATAACTGGACAGCCGCTGGTGGTGAGAGATGTGGTCAAGAAGGACGAAGCTTCCAATCCTCCTCTGCTTTTCGATCTAACGGAACTGCAGCGAGAGATGAATCGGCGTCATGGATTTACCGCAGACCAGACGCTACGGATTGCTCAGAGTCTCTACGAAGCCAAGCACTTGACTTATCCGCGTACGGACAGCCGCTACTTGTCGACTGATTTACAGCCGACGATACCCCCTCTTTTGAGAGAACTTTCAAGGCTTTTTCCCAAAGGAATTGAGAAGTTGGACTTGGAGAATCTGAGTTTCACGAAACGGATCGTGGATGATAAGAAAGTCTCCGATCACCATGCGATCATTCCGACCGATGTTTTGCCGGGCAGTTTGAGCGACGATGAAAAGAAAGTCTACAAGGCGGTGGCCACGCGGTTGCTTGCGGTCTTCTATCCTGCCTGTATCAAGGCGGTCACTACGGTAGAATCCGAGGCAGCTGGAGAACGTTTTCGAGCTCGTGGGACCGTGCTGGTAGACGCGGGTTGGCAAGGCCTGTATCCGGAGCTTTACGGTGAAAGAAAACCGGCGAAGAAGGTTGCTAAGAAGAAGGCGAAGGAAGCACCTGATGAGCCCCAGGAAATGCCGCACTTTCAGATCGATGAATCGAACCCGCATGAGCCTAGTATTGAGAAATACAAGACGACGGCCCCGCGGCGATTTACTGAGGCGACGCTTCTGGCATTGATGGAAACGGCAGGCAAGATCGTGGAGGACGAAGCTTTGAAAGAAGCGCTCAAGGATAAGGGAGTCGGCACTCCGGCGACGCGGGCGTCGATCATAGAAGTTCTGATTCAACGCAAGTATGTGGAGCGCAAGAAAAAGAACCTCGTGAGCACGGAAGCGGGACGATTGCTCATTTCTCTCGTTCAGGATGAGCGACTGAAATCGCCTGAACTTACGGGAGACTGGGAATTCCGTCTGAAGCAGATGGAAAGAGGCGAGTATAACCCTGAGAAGTTCATGGACGAGGTCGCCAGCTATACGAGGGAAATCCTAGATCACACTTCGGCCAAGACTATTAACTATAAGAACTTGGGGCCCTGCCCTGAGTGTGGGGCTCCTGTAATGAAGGGAAGGACGGGGTACGGTTGCAGTCGCTGGAACGATGGTTGTCGATTCGTGATTTGGGAGAAGTCTCTCGGGGCGACCGTGACGCCGGAGATGGCTCGCGAGTTGATTCTCAACAAGGCGACTTTGGAACCCCATGGCTTGGTGGATAAGGAGAAGAAGGTCTTTGCTTACATTACCTTGGGAAAGAAGGGAAAAATTGGATACAGACCAGTCGAAGATGGGCAGAAGTCGGGCGTGAACGAGATTGCGATAGGACTTTGCCCGGTTTGCGCGAGCGAAATTGTTGAAGGAAAGAGAGGCTTCGGTTGCGTGAACTGGAAAAATGGCTGCAAGTTTGTCATATGGAAGCGCATTGCTCAGAAGGAAATTACGAGTGAGATTGCAAAGGCTCTTTTGGAAGAGGGAAAGACAGATGAGCTAGAGGGCTTCAAGTCCAAGGCTGGCAAGGATTTTTCAGCAAAGTTGAAGGTTGTGGGAAACGAGGTGAAGTTCGACTTTAGTTGAATGTTTGTTGAGATTTTTGAAGAGAGATGAGGGTAATATTTCTAGGTACGGGAACTTCCCAGGGAGTACCGATAATCAATTGCGATTGTCCGGTTTGCGTTTCGGATAATCCAAAGAACAAGAGATTTCGGACGCACATTCATGTTGAGATTGCTGGATACAATATTCAGGTGGACGCCGCTCAAGAGTTTCGGATTCAAGCCATCAAGCACCGTATCCCGAAGATCGATATTGCGCTCCTGACGCATGGACATGCG
>JBCCZW010000271.1:0-6255 GCA_039186805.1 Verrucomicrobiota bacterium | reverse complement strand
CTCCATTTGTGCGGCCAGTCGAGCCTCCCTTTTCACCAGTCTGCATGAACGCACCCATGGCTACACCTTTGGAACTCCCCCCATCTCCCAAGAGCATCAGAACGCCTCTTACCCCGCCCTCTTGAAAGCCGCAGGATATCAAACTGGGTTTGTCGGCAAATTCGGGGTCAATTTCGCGGATGGAAGACGTGCAACCGACGAGATCCTCTTTGATTTCTACCGACCACTCAACCGCAATCCTTACTTCAAAAAGTTGTATTCTCTGGATCGTCTGAGTCGTTACGTTTTAAAAAAGGAACGGACGGTAAGAGTCGCGAAATCTAGATCAAGTTTCCGATGAGTTTAGATTGAGTTTTAACGTTTCGATTGACGGTTCGGGGACGAATTTAGATCAATTTTGGCATTTCTTATCCTATCTATAATATAAAATGATATCTCGTAGAAATTTTCTTACTCGTTCTATGGCAATGGGAGCAGGCGTTTATTTCGGCAACAACGCCATGCAGGCCATGGGCTCTGCAGAGCGTTCTTGGTTCGACATTTCTTTGGCTCAGTGGTCTTTGCACCGCGCGTTTCGCGGAGGAGAGCTTGATCCGATGGATTTCGCAAAGATCACTCGGAAGGAGTTCGGGATCGATGCCGTCGAGTACGTGAACTCCTTTTACATGGACAAGCTCACGCCAGCTCTAGTGAAAGATCTGAAGACGCGTGCAGAAGGCGAAGGGGTTCGCAGCTTGCTGATCATGTGCGACCGCTTGGGGCAATTGGGAGCCCCTAAGCAGAAGGCGCGTATCCAAACAGTGGAGAAGCACAAGGTGTGGATTGATGCGGCCAAAGAATTGGGGTGTCATTCGATCCGCGTGAATGCGGGTTCTTCGGGTACCTATGAGGAACAAATGGATCGCGCGGCGGACGGTCTGAGTCGTTTGAATGAAGTGGGTAAGGCCGCGGGGATCGGCGTGATTGTGGAAAACCATGGAGGACTCTCCAGTAACGGTGCTTGGTTGTCGGCGGTAATTCGCAAGGTGGGCGACGACAATTGCGGCACTTTGCCTGACTTCGGCAACTTTAGAATCAATAGAAAGACTGGCGAGACCTATGATCGCTATAAGGGAACTGAGGAGCTGATGCCCTTCGCCAAGGGCGTGAGCGCGAAGTCGCATGACTTCGATGCGGATGGCATGGAAGCGAATACCGATTATCCACGGATGATGAAGATCGTGAAGGATGCTGGCTTTCGTGGGTATGTAGGAATCGAATACGAAGGCAAGGAGCTTGGCGAATTCGAGGGTATCAGGGCGACAAAGGCGTTGCTAGAGAAGTTGGGCGGAAGAGGCGCTTAGATTCGTTCTTGCACTTTAAATTGAGAAGGCGGCCTGTTGGGGCCGCCTTTTTTTGTCATTGAGTGGGTACGTTGGTTTTCAACGCGAGTTGGTTGCCCGAAGGATCGTGGAAGAAGGCAATCCAGTGGTCGGAGCCGTTCCAGTTTTGAGCGATGCAATGCGGCGAATCTCCGACTTTGACGCCTTGGTTTTTCAGGGAATTATAGGTGGCTTGAATATCGGATTCGCTGTCGCCGGTTTTTAGATACAGGATTGAGTTTGGCCTGCAGGTTTCTGCTTTTCCCAAGAGGAGTTTAGTGCCGCCGCAGTCGAAGAAGAGCATTTGACCAGGGACCTCGCCGGTTTTCGGTAGATTGAGGATTTGGGAGTAGAAGTGTTCAGTCGCTTCTAGGTCTGTGGAGTCGAGCCAGATTTGATCGATGTTCTCGATGGAGAGTTGGTAGGAGGAGGAAGAGGACTCCGGTGTACTTGATTCGAGCGATCGCTTGAGGTCGGTCCAGGTGGAGAAGCCGTTTTCTCGGGCGATAACGGTTTGGGCATCGGCGAGTTTCGGCTGTTCGGTTTCGAGCTTCGCTCGCTCAAGACGTCGCTTGGCGTGCGGATTCTTGGCCTTAGCGTCTTTGAGAAGGCGCTTGGCCTGGTTTTTGAGTTGTTCGAGGTTGGCGTTGGGGCTGAGTTGGGCGTCGATTTTGTCGCTCATGATTTGGCTCCTTTTGTTTTACACAATCGCAACCGTTCGCTCTGGGCTGCGGGGATGTTTTGTTTTGGAGCCGGTGGGCTTTGCCCTTTCCGCGAACTGGGGGTTGCCGGTGAAACTTGGTGAAGACGATGCTTGATTCACGAAGAGAGTCAAGCTCGGGAGGAGCATCTATAAGAAAGGCACGGGGTAGAGTCCGTGCCTTTTGTTTGGAAATAGGTGGGTTATTTGCCGAGAGTGTCTAGGCTGATGCCTTCTTCTGTGGGATGGACGAGTTGTATGGTGCCGTCGTCATTGAAATTTAGATACTCGGCGCGGATGCGGCGTTGGCGTCCTTTGTGGCCCGGTTTATCTTTGACCCATTCGTGGTGAAACATGATCCACTGTCCTTTGTAGTTTACGATTGAGTGGTGATTATTCCCGCCGTAGGGTTTCATGATCTCGCCGCGGAATGTGTAGGGGCCTAGAACTTTGTCGGAGGTGTAGTAGATTAGGTTGTTCCAAGCTCTCGCGATGGTGAAGTAGTAGATGCCTTCGCGGTAGAAAACGTAAGCGGCCTCGAACTTTTCCGGTCGGTAGGCGAGGTTAAGATTGATAGGACCCTCTTCTATGGATGTGAGATCGCGGTTGAGGCGGTAGGCTTTGTCTTGAACGAAAATATAAGGGGTTCCGTCGATGTCGCTAAAGATTGCGGGGTCGTGACCTTTGAAGAGGCGCTCGGAGGTGGTTTCTTTGTATTCGCCGGTTGGTCCGTCGGCAATGGCGATGCCGACGCCGCCATCTTTCCCGCCGTTGCGAAAGTAGAAGTACAAGTAGAATTGACCGTCCTTGGTGGCGAGGTCGGGAGCCCATGCGTTGTTGATGCCCCAGGTGGAGTCTTCGTGATCGAAGATGGTGCCGAGGTTAGTCCAGTTTACGAGGTCTTCGGTGGTGTAGAGGTCCCAACCGACTTGCTTGTCCCAATCGAGCGAATCGGTGGTGACGACCATGTAGAGTTTTCCGTCTTCGGTGACGGTGGCGGATGGGTCCGCGCCGTAAAAGGATTCGCCGCCTACGAGAAGCGGATTTGAGGCATGGATGGTAAGAATTGCGAGAACGGCCGCCAAGAGGGCGAAGAGTAATTTTAGAGAGCATTTCATATCGTCTAGAAGGGATTTTGGACAATGAAATGAAGCTGGTCAGGACCTTGCTCGCGTAAGCCGTTAACCGGAAGCGTAGAGGAAGAAATGCTGCCGCAAAATCGTACAATGCGGTACGATTTTGCGGCAAAGTAGTGGGTTTTGCGTGTTTTCTAGAGGACTGCGCGAGCTTCGACTCTTCTTCGCGTCTATACGTAGCGGAGCTTTCTGCAGAGGCGGGATATTGGGATGAAGGGCAGGTGGATGCTGATGAAGATTCCTAGATTTGCGAACATGCCCTCGGACTAGATGGAGGCCTTTCCTCCAGTGGTATCTGTTAGACGTCGCAGGTGCGGACGCCGTGTTCGAGAGCGGCGATCGGGTCGTCCCAAGTAGGAATAAACTCCTGGCCGACGAAGCCTTTGTATCCAGTTTCCACTATCGCTTTCATGATGGCGGGGTAGTAGAGCTCTTGGGTTTCGTCTATTTCGTGCCGGCCGGGGTTTCCGCCGGTGTGGTAGTGCCCTATGTATTGATGGTAGTCTTGGATGTTGCGGATGACGTCGCCCTCCATGATCTGCATGTGGTAGATGTCGTAGAGGAGCTTGAAGCTCTCTGAACCAACGCGTTTGCAAAGCTCGACGCCCCACGGAGTGGTGTCGCACATATAGTCTTCATGATTCACTTTGCTGTTGAGGAGCTCCATGATGACGGTGACGCCGTGTTTCTCGGCGATGGGCGCGATGCGCTTTAGGCCCTTAGCGCAGTTTTCGAGGCCTTGCTCGTCGTCCATCCCTTCGCGATTACCGGAGAAGCAAATGATGTTGGGGGATCCGCCTTTGGCGGCTTGGGGAATGGTCTCTTCGAAGTAGGCGACGATGTTGTCGTGGTTTTCGACGCGGTTTAAGCCGTTCTTGATTCCTCCTGGGACGCCCCAGGTGATACCCGCTTTGAGTCCGTATTGGGCGAGGAGTTCATAGTCCTTCACATCGACGAGCTCGACGGATTCCATGCCGATGCGTTGGGCTTCTTTGGCGAGTTCTTCAAGGGAGTGCTTTTTGTAGCACCACTTGCAGACGGAGTGTCGAATGTTCCCTCTCAGTGGAGGGACGTCATCGGTTTGAGACATGAGTGATGGGGTGATGGCGGCTCCGGTGGCCAGAGCTGCGATTGACTTTAGCGCGTCGCGACGAGGGGTATTCATGAAATGGTGAATTTGGGTTAGTGAATGTTGAACGGGATGCGAGTTAGAAGGTGGATCTCGTTTGGATTTTGGCAAGTTTATGAGCGCTCGGTTTTTATCTCGCGCTTTAATGGGGAGGGTCTTTTGCAGGAAGGAAAAGGTGGAGACGTAGCTCGGCCGGCCATAGGGTCGGGGCTTTGCCCGGTTAATGACATTTAGTGGAACGAAACGTTTAGTCCTTCCTTCCCTGGCTCATCGGCCTCACGGCCGATGCTACTTTGTTTGGCCGCGTTTTGGTTCAATACAGTCTACGCGTTGCTGCCTGTTTATGGTAGGCACTGCTGAGGACTGAACCCGTCCGTTTCTGCCTTTGAGTTCTGCTTGTAATTTCA
Source organism: Verrucomicrobiota bacterium (assembly GCA_039186805.1). Classification (GTDB taxonomy): domain Bacteria; phylum Verrucomicrobiota; class Verrucomicrobiia; order Opitutales; family Opitutaceae; genus JBCCZW01. The sequence continues at coordinate 1,522 of JBCCZW010000271.1, read as the reverse complement.
GGGGGGTGGCTTACTGGTTTTCCCTTTTTCGACCGGAATAGTCATGGCGACAGAACTAGATCAGAGTTACAATCCGAAGGAAGTAGAGCCTAAGTGGTATAAGACTTGGGAAGAAAGCGGCTGTTTTGAGGGCGAGGTGAAGGAAGATCGCGAGTCGTTTACGATCATGATTCCGCCCCCGAATGTCACTGGGATGCTGCATATGGGGCATGTGTTGGATAATACGTTGCAGGACATTTTTATCCGCCGGGCACGCGTGGAAGGGAAGTCGGCTTTGTGGTTTCCGGGGACGGATCATGCGTCAATCGCGACGCAGGTGAAGGTCGAGAAGTCTTTGAAGGCGCAGGGTACGAGTCGTCGCGAGATTGGTCGGGAGAAGTTCCTGGAAAAGGCTTGGGAGTGGAGTGACGAGCATGGAGGCATCATTTTCAAGCAGCTCCGTAGCTTGGGCGCGTCTTGCGACTGGCGTCGGGCTCGCTTCACGATGGATGAGGAGTATCAGAAGTCGGTTATCTCGGCTTTCGTTAAGCTCTATGAGCGCGGCTATATCTACCGGGGCAAGCGTTTGGTGAACTGGTGTCCGGTTTCTCAGACGGCTCTCTCGAATGAGGAAGTCATCATGAAACCGCAGAAGGGTAAGCTCTACAAGATGCGCTATGAGATCGTTGAGGAGCCTGGGCGGTTTGTTGAGATTTCGACGACGCGTCCTGAAACGATTATGGGCGACACGGGCGTTGCGGTTCATCCGAACGATGAACGTTATGCGGATTTGGTCGGCAAGCATTGCTGGCGCCCTTTCCCCAAGGCGAAAATTAAGATTGTCGCGGATCGCGCGGTTGAGAAGGATTTCGGAACGGGTGTTTTGAAAGTAACGCCGGCTCATGACCAGGTCGACTTCGACATTGGCAAGCGTCATGGCCTCGAATTGATCGACGTGATGAATCCTGATGGGACGCTCAACGAGCTCGCTGGCGAAGAATTCGCGGGCATGGAGCGTTTCGCCGCTCGGAAGAAGGCGGCCGAGAAACTGGAAGAGCTTGGATTGTTGGTTGAGGCGGAAGACTACGAGAACAATGTGGGCTTCTCGGAACGGGCGGATGTGCCTATTGAGCCTCGTCTTTCGGAGCAGTGGTATCTCAAGTATCCAAAACTTGAGGAAGCGAAGAGAGCTGTGGAGAACGGGACGATTCGCTTCTATCCAAAGCGTTGGGAGAAGGTATATTTCAACTGGCTGAATAACATCCAGGACTGGTGCATTAGCCGTCAGCTTTGGTGGGGGCAGCGTATTCCTGTTTGGTATAAAAAGGGAGCGGATCGTACGGATTCGGCTAATTGGCATGTATCCGTCGATGGACCGAGCGATCCTGAGAATTGGGAGCAGGATGAGGATGTTTTGGATACGTGGGCGTCTTCGAACCTTTGGCCGTTCGCCACCTTCGGTTGGCCAAATGACGATGAGAAGACCCAGAGGGAATTGGATTATTTCTAGGAAAAATCGCCGCCGCCGTTCTGGGCGCGATGG
>JBCCZW010000270.1:0-6258 GCA_039186805.1 Verrucomicrobiota bacterium | reverse complement strand
TTTCCCCACACCGCAATTGTAAATTCCCCGTAACGTACCCCAGCAGCGAAGTAGCATCGAATGTAGCTCCGATGATCAATCAAAGCCCTACTCGCCAGGACCGACTCTGACTCCTGCCGCCCGGCTCTTTTGCGGTAAAAAAATCCACGCGCCCCACCCTTGTGCCGTATGCCAATAGGGCCCTTGGTCCTATTTATGTTCAGGTGGGAAACCATTGAACAACTTCTGCGGTCCGGTTTACGGCTGAGCATCCATCGTCCGCCAGTAACCCGTAGAAAATGGGTAGGCGAAGAGCGATTTAACTAGCACCTCGAACACGGCAGGGCGCGTGAGAAACCCAATTCCAAGTATTCAGCCCGTTTCGGTCAACAAGCTTCGTCGCTCACGCCCTATTTTCCCGCTTTTTTGACAGCCAAAGCGCGAACAGGCCTCTACCGAACCATATGGCCAGGAAGCAGTTACCGTAGAAGAAATACTGGAGATTCTCGATCGACATTATTCCCGATCCTCCCCGAATCGCGATGGTCATGACCCCTAAGCTCAGCAGCAATACCGCAATGTCCACCCAAGTTTTAAAGCGGGCGATGATATAGATAAACACCCAAAACAACAGAATCGCAAAGCCTAATCCCAAGGATGCCCAACCGAACTTCGTCGCCAAGTCCAACTCCCCTTCCTGCAACTTCCGATACGCTAAGAGCCAAAACATCAGTTGATTAAAGAGAGCGAAAAAAGTCGCTAGGATTACTCCCAATTGCCAAGTCGCCGGAAGCCCTTCCTCAGTCAGCGGCAACTTTCCCGCCAAGTGGCAACCCGACGAGCAATAGTCGCCATGCCGTCTCACAATCACTCCGCAAGTCGGACACTTTCCTAGATACTTAGGCTTTTCGCTCATTTCCAAAAGTCGTCCTTCGAGTCGTCTTCATCTCCAAAGTCGAGCTCGTCTTCATCTACATCCTCAAACTCGCCGTCACCCTCGCCCATCTCGGTCTCCGCCCCAAACTCGTACTGGTACACCACCAGCTCGATCAAGCTGGCGAACAAGGCATAGGCCGCGTATCCATTCTTCTGATCCAGATCCAAGGCATCAAAGTCAACCTCGCCCTTTTCTAGATCCAAATCATCCAAATCGCTCAAAATAGACTCGCGAATCTTCAAGCGAAGCGCAGAGCACCCGCGCAGAAAGTGATCCACATTCTCCTGCCTTAAGGTCGCTCTTCCCGTATCCAAGAAATCATCACTAAACACTTCTACGATAGCAGCCACGTCCTTCCGTTGAGCATTCAGCAAATCCGTCTTCCAGAAATCGACCAGCATTTCGTCTTCTTCTGGAGGCACTGCTTCCGTCGCGAGGTTGTCTTCCAAAGACATCAAAAGCGGCTGAACGCTATCCAAAATCGGACGCACCGCCTCGGGCTGCAATCTAAATTCAAGATGCTTCATGCTTCTCGAGGACCGCATTCAGCTGCCACTCCTGCAGCTGATACAAATAGGTTTCCGCCTTCTCGCGCTCGCCCGACCACACAATCGAACGCCCCTGCTCATGAACCTCCAACATGTGCTTCTCCGCCTTCTGCTGGTTCATGCCCAAAACCCGCTTAAAGACCATCGTTACATACGACATCAAATTAACGGGGTCATTCAAAACCACGACATTCCACAAGTCATCCAGCTGAGAAGAGGATTCCGTATCCGTCTCTGTTACTACGGATTCGCTGACGCCATAAGCGACCATTACCCCGCGTTCTTCTCCTGTACTTGAGATTTCACTACAGAAATCGCCTCCGCAATCGCCACCTCCTGCTTGTCGACCTGATCGCGCCACTTCATCTCCACGACACCGTTCTTCAGCCCGCGGCCTCCGATCGTTATACGAAGCGGAATACCGATCAAATCCGCGTCCTTGAACTTCACGCCAGGACGCTCCGGCCGATCGTCGATCAATACCTTCGCGCCTTCTTCTTCCGCCGCTTCGCCAACTTCCTTAGCTAAGTTCGCCGCTTCTTCAACATCCGGATCAAGCACAGTCACGACCACCTGATAAGGCGCCACGCTCCAAGGCCAAATGATACCCCACTTATCGTGCGACTGCTCGATAATCGCCTGCAGCGTACGAGAAATCCCAATACCATAGCAGCCCATGACCGCTGGTTTCGATTGGTTCTCCGCATCGTCGAACATCGCGCCAAATTTCTCGTTCTGACTGAACTTCGTACCGAGCTTGAAGATATGCCCGACCTCAATCGCCCGAGCAATCTTCAAAGGCTTGCCGCTCTTGGGACAAGGCTCTCCTTCCTGCACCTTGCGGAAGTCGCCAAACTTATCGATGTCCAAGTCGCGCGTCACATTCACGTTCTTGATGTGCTTCGCCTTCTCATTCGCGCCCGTCACGCCGTTGCCCACAAGGCGAATCGCCTCATCCGCAAATACGCCATCCAGCTTCGAACGATCCTTAATCGTTCCCTTCACCGCTCCCAAGCTTCCAGGATACGCGCCCATCGCTTCGAAGATTTCATCCACCGTCGCGGGTCGAATCAGCTCATAGCCAAGGGAACCCAACTTCGCTTCCTCGACCTGGTCGCAACCACGCGCGATTACCGCGAAGAGCTTCTCATCGCCCACGAAGAGTAAAGTCTTGTACTGCTTATCCGCAGGAATGTTGAAAGGGTCCTTTGTCAACTTCTCGATCGTCTTCACGCCAGGCGTGTCGAAAACCTCTAGCTCGCCTACAGGAGCCGCGTCTTCCAAAACCGCAGGAATCAAACCGCTGGTCGCCTTCTCCACATTCGCGGAGTAGCCGCTCTCCTGACAGTAAACGACGTCATCGTCCCCCACTTCCGCAGGCACCATGTACTCATGCGAAAACGCTCCGCCCATGATTCCCGTGTCGGCTTCCACCGCAATAAACTCCAAACCGCAACGCGCGAAGAAACGGTCATAAGCCTTCGCCATGCGATGGTATGTCTCCTCCGCCTTAGCGTCGTTTTCGTCGAAGGAATAGCCGTCCTTCATGATAAACTCGCGAGCGCGCATCAGACCATAGCGTGGACGAATCTCATTACGAAACTTCGTCTGAATCTGGTAAAAAGTCCGCCCCATATCCCGATAGCTCGAGATCTCGGAACCGATCAAAGGAGTGATCACCTCTTCGTGAGTGGGACCCAAAACATACGCAGGTTCCTCAGGCATCTTCACGCCCTTGCCCGCGCTCATCACTTGGTACATCACCTCGCGCACCGCATTCCAGCGAGGACCTTCCTGCCATTGCTCAGACGGAATCACTGCGGGCATCAAAAGCTCAATCGCCTCGCCATTCGCCATCTCCTGACGGCAGATCTCTATCACGTTTTCGAGCACCTTTTTACCCAACGGCAAGAACGCATACAAACCGCCCCCCACGCGACGTACCAAACCAGCTCGCAACAAAAGTTTGTGCGACTCGATCTCCGCTTCCGCAGGGCTTTCCTTCAAAGTAGGGATGTATGTCTTGCTCCAGTATTCCATGGTAGTCTTCGGAAACCACCCAACAAATGAGCCCTCATTTCCACAATCAACGAGAAAATAGCCCCCAGATTAACATTGGTGGAACGTGGCCTCCGGACTCGTTCAATGGAGCCCAACCTCAAGTAGCAGCGGACGTGAGTCCGATGAACCCCACGCAGACCGCTCATCGAGCTCACACTCGATGCTACTTTCGAATTTGGCATCCCCCCACATCTAAGCTTTAACTCTCCGCCAAAACTCTTTCTAAGTCCTCCCCTATGAGCAATTCCGGCGCAGTAGGCTCCAAGAAAGAACCCTGGCCCATGTGGCCGCTAGCGGTCTCCATCCTCGCATTCATCGTGGTGTACACCTACATCAACCTAAACTACCGTAAGGAAGGGCAAGCCTACGAGCCAGCCCAGGCCATGAAAGAACGCATGGAAGCTGCCCTGGAAAAGAACATCTACGGTTGGCACGCAGTAGAGGCAAAAAGAGTCGCCCAGGTCAACGACACCTCCTCCGAAGGCATTACTCTTTCCAAACCGGAGAAAGACCTCACTCAAATCCTTCCCTCAGATCTCGTTTATTCCCGCCACGAACCCAAGCTCATCACGAACATCGGCAGCGTCGAGTCCGACCAATCCATCACCCAAGGGGAGCCTCTGAACCTAACCCTCTCGCTCCCACCCGTCCTCGTCGCCGACGAGCGCTTCCACCTCACCGCTTTCTACCGCGAAGGTGGCCTCCACATTTTTGGAGAAGTCTTCGTCGATAAAATCAGCCAGGCCCGAGACATTCTCCTAGGCGAGCTTGCCCCCGCTTCCTTCGCCATTCCCACAGATCCTTTCGACGCTCCAGAAATCTCCGTCAACCTCTACACCGAAGGTAAAGTCCACCGATGGACCGTGCCGGTCCAGCAATCAGAGGTCCAAACTCAGACGTCAGAAACCACCCCAAGCTCCGACATCTGACCGCCGAATCCACTATCGACACTTCTTCCCTCCACCCTCTTCCTTCCTAATTTAGAAAATGGACGATTCGGTCTCACAGATTAAGCCCACCGACCTGCGGGGAATCCTCAACTACGTTCCGCGGTTTCTAGGACAGACCTTCGTCATCGCATTCGACGGCGCCATCATCGAACACCCCAACCTGCCCAATATCCTCCTCGATATCGCCGTCCTCCGCTCGCTTCAGATCAACGTCGTCATTGTCCATGGGGTCGGAAAGCAAATCCGCCAACTTTCCGAAGACCGCTCGCTCTCAATCACCAATCCAGATGGCAACGGACCCACGGACGCCACAACGCTGGACCTCGCTATCCGCGCCTCTTCCCGCGTCTCGCACCAGATCCTCGAAGCCCTCACCCAAAGCGGCCTAAAATGCGCCATCACCAACTCCATCCGCGCAGCCCCCATCGGAGTCATCAAAGGCGAGGACCAGCAATTCAGCGCCAAAGTCGATCGCATAGACGCCGAATTCCTCAAGCATCTCATTTCCCAAAGCATAGTCCCCATCGTTCAACCCATCGGTTTCGACCGCGACGGCCACACTCTCCGCATCAACAGCGACCTCCTAGCGATCGAGGCCGCCTACGCTCTCAAGGCGACCAAGGTCATCTACATCTCTGAAGATGCCCAAGGCATCACCCTTAACGGTAAACTCAAACGCCAACTCCCCGTCGACGCCCTGGAATCCCTCCTCTCCTCTTCAGACATCGACCAACTTTCCCCAGGGCTCCAAAGCAAAGCCCGCCACGCCCTTAAAGCTGTCAAACGCGAGATCGCTCGTATCCATATTTTGGATGGATCGATTCATGACGGTCTCATCCGCGAAGTCTTTTCCAACGAAGGAGTAGGCACCCTGATCTACGGAAACGAATATCAGCAGATCCGACCTGCCACACACGACGACGTCACGCTCATCTACCATCTCACCCGCAGCTCAGTTGCCAAGGAAGAGCTCGCTGCTCGGAGTATCGACTTTATCGAGACGAATATAGACGATTATTATCTCTACGAAATCGACGGCAACCTGATCGCTTGCGTCCTCCTCGGCCGCTTCGATGACGACCCGCAGGCTCGCGAAATTAACTCCCTCTTCGTGCACCCTTTTCATCAAAAGCAAGGCATCGGCCTCAAACTAGTCAACTTCGCCTGTCACACAGCTAAGAGCGAAGGCGCCGACACCCTATTCGCCCTCACCACCCAATCGCTCCAATTCTTTAAACGCGCTGTCGGCTTCGAAGAAAGCGAAAGCTCGCAGTTGCCCGCATCGCGCCTACACAGCTACCAAGCCAATCAAAGAGCATCCAAGGTACTGATCAAGAAGCTATAAGGAGCATTCTCGATTAAAGATCCCCGCTGCAAGCAAATGGGGCATTCCGAAAAACAGACTCTCCATCGGGGATCTACCGCTCACCGAGTCAAAGCCAATCCGCAGCATGGCGAGGATCGAGAGACCTTCGATTCGCCACAAGCGGCGGAGTATTGAATCAGAGCTAAATTGCCGACAGGATCGCATTGACTCGAGCACGAAGCCGACTCTTAGCGGCTGCAAAGAGTTCCTGTCCCTAGCGCATAACGCAGTTCTCGACTCAAAAAGGACCTGTCGTTTCGCGATTCGCCCAAAACCCAGAGCCCTAAAACTTAATTATTTTTTCCGGGAACCTCCCTATACAAAGTTAAGTATAAGCACTTATATTTGAGTTGAAAATCAAACTTTTTGATAAATAGTAGATTGGTCCATCAGAGTTTACCCTTAATACCAAACTTA
>JBCCZW010000269.1:0-6259 GCA_039186805.1 Verrucomicrobiota bacterium | reverse complement strand
CAAATTCAAACCAACGCCCAGGCAGCAAACCTACTTTCGCAAATTCACCTTCCCGGTACCCTTAACGGCTTCGCCAATCACGACTGCCTTAGTCCCTTGCTTCTTACAGAAATCCACGATCTTGTCCGCCTGAGCAGAGTCGGCAATCATAGCCATACCCATACCCATGTTGAACACCTCATACATTTCCTCGAAATCAATGCATCCCTTTTCTTCGATCAGTCTAAAGATCGGCAAAGGCTTCCAAGCATTCGTGTCGATGCTAACGTCCACCTTAGTCGGAAGGATTCTAGGGATATTGCCAGTAAATCCGCCTCCGGTCAGGTGAGCGATGCCGAAGATAGCATTGCCCTTTCGAAACTTCGAAGACACGCCCTTATTAAACTTCTTCAAAGCCGATAAAATCAGCGGCGAGTAATTCGTGTGCGGCGCCAACAAGGCGTTCAAAACCGTCTGCCGTGAACCAGGCACCTTGTCATTGAATTTCAACTTCGCCTGATCTAGCAAAACCTTACGCGCCAGCGTGTAGCCATTCGTATGCAAACCATTCGAAGGCAAACCGATCACCACGTCACCCGGCTTAATCGTAGAGCCAGACAACATTTTTTTCTTTTCGACGACTCCAACGATAACGCCGGCCACATCGTATTCGCCTGGCTGATACATATCAGGCAGCTGAGCGGTCTCCCCGCCAATCAGAGCGCAATTCGCTTCCGAGCAGGCTTCCGATATTCCTGCGATCAGCTGCTTGAAGACTCTAGGCTCCAACTTGCCCAATCCAAGATAGTCTAGAAAGTAAAGCGGCTCCGCCCCAATCACCGTTATATCATCCATGCAGTGATTCACGATATCATGACCCACACTCTTGTGCTTGCCCGATTCGAAAGCCAACTTCAACTTCGTGCCCACGCCATCAATACTGCTGACCAAGACCGGCTCCTTATACTTCAATTTTGAAATATCGAACAGTCCGCCAAAACCGCCCACCGCTCCAAGCACTTCCGGACGCGTCGCGCTCTTCAAGGACTCCTTAAGTCCGCCCTTCATCCGATCCGCAAGATCGATATTAACTCCCGCTTTCGCGTAGGCTTTGGTCTTCTTTTTAGCTGGCATGGTGGTCTAAATGAAAAATGAAGAGTGAAGAACGAAAAGTTAGGTCCGGCAGTCAATCGCTTCGCTTTTCACTCTTAACTTCCTAATAACTCCGTCCCTTAGACTTCTCGAAGTAATTGATGAAGGCCTGGTTCACGACGCGGTAGCCGCCGGGCGTCGGAAAGTCGCCCGTGAAATACCAAGCTCCCGTATGGTTCGGCAGAGCCTTCCGCAAACCATCGACGCTCAAATAGATCACCTCGATATCTCCCTTCCACTCCACATCGCGCGGATAAACAAGCTCGGAGATCTTCGCCGAAATCTGCTCATCGGAAAACGGAGCATATATCTCCTTCACGTGATTAATCGCGCATTCGGACTCCGATTGAACCGCGTCCAAGCACTTTCGATACACTTCGTTAATCGTCTCCGACTTGCCCTTTTCCTTCAACAACGCAATCGCCGCCTCGAAAGCAATGAACTTCCCCAGCTCCGACATATCGATGCCATAGCAATCTGGATACCGAATCTGAGGAGCCGTCGATGCAATGACTATCTTCTTCGGGTTCAAGCTACTCAAGATCTTGAGAACCGACTTCCTCATCGTCGTGCCGCGAACGATAGAATCCTCGATACAAACCAGGTTATCCTTCTCTTCGACCAAACCGTAAGTCACGTCGTACACATGCGACGCCATCTCGTTCCGCGAATCCTCAGTTGAAATAAACGTTCGCAGCTTCGCATCCTTGTGAGCGATCTTCTCGCCACGCGGCCAATTCTTCATTATCAGTTCATCCAACAAAGCATCGTCCAAAGTACCCTCGGCCTGAGCTTTCAAGATCGCCGCCTTTACCCGATGCCGACGGCGTAAACGCAGCTCGCTCAAAAAGCCGAAGTAACCGACTTCCGACGTATTTGGCACGAAGCTGATCACCGTGTTCTCCAAGTCGTTGTCGATGGCCCTCATCACTGGCTCGGCCAGCCCAGCGCCCAAAGCCTTCCGCTCGCGATAGATATCCGCGTCATTTCCACGGGAAAAATAGATCCGCTCAAAGGAGCATTTCGTCAGCTCTCCATCTCCCTTTCTAAAAGTGTCCTCGATCAGCTCTCCACTCTTCTTTACCAGAATGATCCCGCCCGCCGGAACTTCGTGAATGTCCTCAATCTGCTTACCGAAGATCGTCATCAACGGAGCCCTTTCAGAAGCCGAAGCAAACACCTCGTCATCTTCAAAATAGAACGCCGGACGGATTCCCTTCGGATCCCGCAGAATGAAGCTATCGCCATTTCCAATCGCTCCCGCCAAAACGTATCCGCCATCCCACTTCACCGCAGCGCGTTGGAAAACCTTCACCATGTCGATCTCTCTCAAGATCCTTTCCGAAATCTCGTCCGGCGTATGCCCTTCATCACGAAGGTAGCGATAAAGATTGTCGTGCGCCTCATCCAAATGAAAGCCCACCTTCTCTAACAAGGCCTGGGTATCCGTCGCGAAGATCGGATGCTGCCCCATGTCGATGAGGCTCTTATTGAGCTCGCTCGTATTCGTCATGTTGAAGTTGCCCGCCAAGACCAAGTTCTTGGTTGGCCAGCTACTCCGACGGAAAAACGGATGACACACGCTCAAGGAATAGCCCCCCGAAGTCCCATAGCGTAAATGTCCCATGAAGAACTCAGCGCAAAAATCGAAATTCGCTTTTATAGAAGGTACGTAATCCGGAAGCACCACCCCATCGCGGGTCAGCTTAGAGTACTGCTTCAACGTCGATTTGAAAATCTTGTCCAACGCATTGCTCTTCGTGCTCCGCTCGCGAAACATGTACGGTTCGCCAGCCGGCATGTCGAACTTGATCGCCGCTACGCCCGCTCCATCCTGACCGCGATTACGCTGCTTTTCCATCAAAAGAAAGAGCTTGTAGAATCCGTAAAGCGGCGTGCCGTATTTGTCCGCGTAATATTGAAGAGGCTTTTTCAGCCTAACTTGAGCAATGCCGCATTCGTGCTTGATCAGTTCACCCATAATTGCCGCTTCGTCAGTCTATCTCCCAGTTACCGTTTCGGAAGATTCGTCCCCATAGTCGATCGCTGAAGATAGAGCTCGCACGACGGTCGCAAAAAATGAAGTCGCGACAAAGCGACCGTTTTTGTTCGACCTGAGGGAGACATTCGAGACACGACTGAACTATTGAAGGAGGTTAAGATTTGCGCGTTAAAAACGTGAAACATCTCCTACCGATAAAATTCAGCCGCTGGCAACAACTCATTGCGCCTTTCTCAATTGTTTTGTTCTCCCTGAAAAAAGCTCTGAGGACAGAGACCGGGAAGCTCCCTATTGACACTACCGAATTCCATGACGACTCCGGCTACTACAACAAAACTGCTCCAGGGATTTCCGCAATCTGCAGGTCGTGGCGTCGTCCCAGCAGTCCCAAAACTATAATTTTCAAATGCCGCTTATAGAAGACAATCCCTACCTCCCGGCACCAGAAGGGGAAATGAATTGGCGCCACCTCAACCGCTTTAAGAACGGCGAACGCAAAACCGAATTCTACCTCACCTGCCTCCAATACGCCCAACACCTCTGGCGCCAATCACTCCCCGCCCGATCCATCCTCTGCCTAGACCGCGCCTGGGGCGCCGACCTCGAAGGTAATGAGCCCATCCTCGAAAAGTGGCCCCTCCCCTACCAAGCGCTTCTATACACACTCGCGAATATCCCCGACGGCGTCTTCGAAGGGAACGCCCGCGTCCACTTCCAGCACTACGCCGATCGCCTTGGCGAACCTCGCATCGAACAACGCAAATGGCGCTCCTGGGCCTGCTGGGCCCTTACCTGCCAAGCCCGACCCGATCTCCCACCCGACCACCAGCACGAAGTCGAATACCCGACACTCCAGCAAATCGGCCATGCCCTAGAGGCGCACGGACACCCCGGCGAACGCCAGATCTGGGAACAATGCCTTTCCTTGTCCTCTTAAACCAAACCGTCTCGGACGAAAAAGTACCAGCGCGGCCGCTCTCGCTCTCGTCTCGGACTCACCTTTCCACATCCACAATTTTCAAGCTCCCCCGAAATCGCCTCACTAGCCTCTCCAAACCCGCGCTGTCCTTTTCCCTCACCTGAAAACCGACCACATGCACTTTCGGCTTGAGGCCCTTGTTTCTCATCGCTCTTTCCATCCCTGAAATCAAAACATCGTAGGAAATTTCCGGATACGAGTACTTCCCATTTTTCTTCACTCGCTTATTCAAAACCCCATCCGTAACGAGAAACACTAAGTCAGCTCCTAAATCCAAAGCCGCCTCCAAGCCCGCTTCGTGCCCCAACAGAGTCTTATCCTCAATCCTAGGATTACCCCTCAACTCATTCCTTACCCAATCTATAGCCGCCTCCTTGTTTCCCGCGATCGCTGGAGCCAGATAAGGAGCAAACTGTCGCGCTCCTTGTGAAAACTGCACGATACCAAAGCTCGCATTCCCCGAGAGCCCTTCCACCATTTTCGCTACCTCATCCTGTATCGCTTCAATCGATACGCCCGCTTCCCTCGCCTTTCTCACCACCGAAGCCGATGTGTTTACCACAATCACAATCTTAGTCCCCGTATCCCTCACCCCAAAAAAAGAAGCCGCCGTTCTTGCCTCGCTCCCCATCGCTGCAATCTGACTCAAGCCACTCTCTCCCAGAAAGCCGCCCGTCTCCTCAAAAACTGCCCCTTCAGCCCCATCAAAATCAAAGGCATCGGCAGGCAACGCCGGCAGAGCGGGCAAATCATCCAGCAAACTCCGATTCGCCGTCAATCGATCCGCAAATATCGGTCTGCTCGTTCGCTCCATAAACCGATCCAACTTCCGCTTTGCCTCCCTCTCATCCTTCTGAGGGGCTGCTAGGCCCTTGCCTGTAAAAACCGGAGGATCCTTCTCGGGCGGATCTAAAACAATCACAAACAGCGTCCCCAAAAGCAACACGCCCTGAATCAACAAAGCATAGAACAAGGTGCCGCCAACCCGCTTGCGCGAGCGACCGCCAAACTGCTGCAAAGAAGACATACAAAAGAGAGGAAAAAGTTTCCGGGATTCCCTATGCACCCAAGGAATCGACACCCCACATGTCAATAGACATAATGGAAGCCCCGTCTTCCGCTCGCTCAGCCAAGCGACAAGCTTCAGCGAACAAGCTCCCAAAGCACGTCCTTAGTCGAATGCAGAATCTTCCCTCTCGGCTTCGCCACCGAACGCTTGTCGATCGCCATCGAATCCATCCTCATCAAATTCACCGACATAACCTTCGTCCGACCCTCAAATGCCTCTATCCGCGCCGGGACCAAGCCCTCGTCCAAAAACGCATCCAAGCCCTCGACACTCAGGCCACCGGAGCCAAAAAGCCACGCCCCTCCGACTAATCCCCAATTCACGGTGTAGTCGTCAGTTAAATACAACTCGAAGCGGAACCCATTCTCCCCCAAATAGCGGTAGAGCTTCGTTTTGAAATCCCGCACTGTAAATCGTCCCCCATACTGAGGTTCGCTCATGTCGACCGGCGTATCCGAAAGCGGCGTTGCCTTCATTGCCAATCCCAATAGACGCAATTCCATCCCCTTGAACCAATAGGCATCGATCTCCTTTCCATAGACCAAAACGTCGCCCATGTCATTCCTAACCAGAATCGAATCCAATCCACGCGGAGCATTCGTGTCGAAAATAGAAATCTTCCGCATATCCGGAATCAAGACCCTCTGCGGCGTCGCCATCACCCGAATCAGCGACCGCTCCACAGCCCTTCCCGACTCATCGTAGTAGGAAAGCGCATACTGCATCACCCCTTCGAACGGCTTGGGTTCCTGACCGAATGACAACTTCGCCGCCCAAGCAATCGCCACCATCCATAGCCAAACTTGTCGCCGAAACTTTCTCATCAAGCGAGAAAGACCAAACCAGCTCAGACAACAAATCAACCCTTCATCACTCTCTTCTCAGTCTTGCTCCGAAACCTCACGCAAAAGAGCAGGGCCGCTAAGCCCCGCTCTTTAACAATCCATCTCTAATAGGAACAATATCTAACGTTACGGAAAATCTAATCTAGATCTCTTTCCATATTAACGGTTCTCGCTCATCCCACTTTAAGTAAATCTGCTCAAAACTTCGAAAAACTCTGCGGAGACTACTCATT
>JBCCZW010000268.1:0-6284 GCA_039186805.1 Verrucomicrobiota bacterium | reverse complement strand
GGCGTGCTCAAAAAGCGTACCGAGCGCGCGTATGCATGCGACAAATACATACTGGAAGTATTAGCGGGTTTTCTGTATTCTTATTCTGACTACGTTCGGAAGAGGGCGATGGGGGAAAGGTGATGAATGTATGGGTTTATTGGCCCTCGGGAGCTGATGGGATCTAAGAAGCGTATGGGCGAGGATTCCGGGATTGGCCGATTTCGTTGGCGAGTTGACGTTTTTCCCTATTGGCGTGAGCTGCAGCGCGGTTGGAAGGTTTCGGCAAACGAGAGAGTCTTTCCTTCCGACTACGGCTGCTGACGAAATTCTTACGCGAATTCCAGCCTTATATCGGGATAAGCAGGTCGCTTTATCAAGCGATGCGGATAAATTTTGGAACGTTTGGAATCTAGAATGCTGCGATTGAGGTTTGCGAGCGAGCGGCTGCTTGATACGGGATCGTCGATGACGAATATCGCAAAATAGTCGCTGGAAGCTCCCTATCCACTCGACATGATTCATTTGGTTGGGATGCTTAGCGGCTTCAGCATGACACTAACCACACATATGCATTTCACTTAAGTAGTGGCTTCGCGATGTGATACGCTTAATAGAATGACTAAAACCGTAGAAAATGATGCAGATTCCCGCCGCCCGAGAGTATTGATCGTCGGGGGCGGATTCGGCGGAGTCTCCGCCGCTCGACAACTGAAATCAACGCATGCCGCTATCGGATTGATCGATCGGCAAAATTACCATCTCTTTCAGCCATTGTTGTATCAAGTTGCTACGGCCGCTTTGAACCCATCGGATATTGCTTCGCCCATTCGCAAGATATTCCGCAAACAGAAGAATATAGTTATTGGGATGGGCACTGTTAAAAGCGTCGATCTTGCTGAGCAGCGATTGCAGGTGAACGACACTTATCTCCCGTTCGACTATCTGGTGCTTGCTGCTGGGGCGACGCATTCTTATTTCGGAAATGACGGTTGGAAGAGCGATGCTCCTGGACTAAAGACGATCGATGATGCGACTGATATCCGTCGTCGCTTCCTGCAGGCTTTTGAAGCCGCTGAGGTCGAAACCGATCCTGACGCTAGGCGGGCTGCCTTGACCTTTGTCGTGGTGGGCGGCGGTCCTACGGGTTGCGAGCTTGCTGGCGCTATGGCGGAAATCGCTAGAAAAACGATTCCGAGCGACTTCCGTAATATCGATACTACCACTGCGCGGATAATCCTAGTGCAGGGCGCCGATCGGGTTTTACCTGGCATGTCGGAGGAGTCATCGGCTTCGGCTTTGCGTCAGCTTGAGGCGCTTGGGGTTGAGGTTCGCCTGGACCAGCGGGTTTCCGAGATCGACAGTAAAGGAGTTAAGTGCGGAGAGGATTTCATTCCGGCTCGCTGCGTCCTCTGGGCTGCAGGCGTTCAAGCTTCGCCTCTTGGAGAATCTCTGGGCGTGGAGCTTGATCAATCGGGGCGTATCCTCGTTGATAAGGACCTGACCATCCCTGGGCACCCGAATGTATTCGTTATCGGAGACCAGGCGGCTGCCAAGTGCTCCAAATCCGGAAAGCCGGTGCCGGGCGTCGCTCAGGGAGCGATGCAGGGCGGAACCTACGCGGGGAAGCTGATTCACCGCGAGATCAGCGCCAAGCAACGGGGGGACGCGCCTCCTGACCGCGAGCCTTTTACCTATTTCGACAAAGGCGCCATGGCCACTATCGGTAAGAACAAAGCGGTTGCGGATTCCTTCGGCTTCAAGTTTTCCGGATTTATAGCTTGGTCGATGTGGGCCGTCATCCATGTGCTTTTCCTGATCAGTTTTCGCAATAGACTCTTTGTCTGCTTCAACTGGCTCTCAACTTACCTTATGGGGACTCGGGGTTCTCGCCTAATCACGGGCAAAAACGATATGAGCATTGAAAAGCCATTAACCTTCGAGACGCTTTCCAAGGAGTCGGAAAACCAAACCTGAGCCTTTTAGGCGAGTTTAGTACCGAAGTGGCGATTTGGACTTCTGGCGAGAGACTAGGAGTGGCTAATTGCGAGCGCCTTCTTTCTTTTGTATTTGAGTTTTGGATTCAGCAGTTGGGTTCCGAAGAAGCAGACTGTCCTTAAGAAGAGGGAGATTTTCTCTTTGCTGAAGCGTTTCATCATTTCGATTTGCATCGCCATCTCGACGTTTTGATTCTTGAGGGTCGATTTGTCGATATCGTCCAAGAAGGAGTCGAGCGCTCTGGAGGCTGTCTTCTTGCCCTCGTGGAAGTCGAGGAGCGCTTTGGCGCCCAGGTTAGCGGTGGCGACGCCTGAGAATTCCGGAAGTTTGTCGGAGAGGGATTCTTTGACGCTTTGGGCTGCTTCAATTTCGCCGTTTAGGGCATACAGCCACATCAATTGAACTTGGATGCCTTCGCTGGCGTGGTCGGGGACAAGCGTATCGAGTGCCCAGGAGGCGATTTCCTTGGCGGCTTTAAGTCTGCCCGCGTAGATGTGGGCGTTTACGTAGTTAAAAGCCATCCAGCTTTCCCACTCGGAATTCCGTTCGGCGTTTTGGTAGAGGAGGAGCATCGAGTTCCAATCGCGGCTGGTAGCGCAGGCGTAGCCGGCTTTGCCCATCAGACGGGAGCTGATCGCGATTAGGGGCGAGAATAGCGTGATGGCGTCTCGGCAAGCGCTTTTGAGGAAGGGGTGGTTGCCGGTGAGGTCCATCATCTCATGGATGGCTTCCTCCAAGCTGTCGGGTTGCTGGCGCAGTTCCTTCAGCAAAGGGATTACTGCTCTCTTTAAAGAAACGCGTCCGTAGAAGATTCCGATGCAGGCGCCTAGCGCGATCGCGCCGAAGCCGGTGGCGACTGCGACGAGAGAGCCGATTCCGATGAGAACTCCTTTCTTGAGGTCGACATGGTCGAGGAATTCTCCTGGTTCCGCGTCGATTGCGTTAGTGAGGGCGGTGATCCTAAAGTTGGCCAACTGAGGCGCGTTGGGGCGTCCTGCAAGGGATTTCTGGATACGAGCGTAAAGCCATTTTTCGTTCGCCTTCGAGTGCTCGTTAGCGAGGAAGGCCATATCGAGCCAACCAGTGGTTGCGTTGGAATGATTTAAGAGCCGAGCGATCGTTTCTTCAGATTTCTTTTTGTCTTTTCTTAAGATCGCTTCGCTGAGCTCGAAGCAGTCCGCTATGAAGTTGCCGAGGCCAGCGCGTATGTTCGGGGCGATGTCGGCCAGCATCTGCGGATCCGTAAGATGGATGGCCGCTCGTAGAAGATTGTAGGCGGCAGAACTGTGGCTTGGGTCGATTTTAAGAGCGGCTTGGCAGCGTTCGGCGCACTGCTTGTGTTTGCTTCTGTTGTGGCTGACCCAAGCTGCGATGAAGTAGGCGTCAGCTGATGTGGGAAACTGCGCGATATAACTTTCGGCCTTCTCTTCCGCCTCTTTCAGCTTTTCGTCTTCGATCAGCCAATCGATAATTCGTTCCCAACCCCAGGCGTAGTTAGGATAGTTTTGGGTGACTTCGCTCATCGCCTCGATTGCTTTTTCGAGTTCTCCTTTGTGGTGAAGGAGCCAAGCTCTTCTGCCCTTTAAGGTGGCCGTGGGCTTGGACTGCCATTTCTCCTCTTCGCACAGGGCGATGGCTTCGTCGACGCGTTGGGTTGAGGCGAGGATTTGGCATTTCCTATCGATGGCGGTCTCTAGCTCGGGATTTAGCTGGAGGGCTTTGTCGTAGCATTCGATCGCCTCGAAGGCCTCGTATCCTTCGGTGAGTTCGTCGCCGAGAATGAGCCAGCTGCGAGCTTCGCCGGGACGTTGCTCGGCGATCTTACGGGCGGTTTCAACCATCTCCTTGTGTCGGCCGGAGTTGTTTAGGAAATAGGATAACCGCCCCCAGGCCCAATCGTAGCCGGGTTCGAGGATTACTGCCTTTTTGAATTGCTCTATGGCGGCATCCATGTCGCCGCGCTTCGAATGGATGTCGGCGATGTATCCATGATGCGTATACTCATTGGGCGAAGCTTTGAGAGCATCTTCCAAGACTTTGAGAGCTTCTTGGCTTCTGTTTGCGAGGTCGAGCGCAGTGGAAAGCCCGTGGGCCGTGCGAGACCAGCCGCGGTTGCCCTGAAAGGCTTTTTGCCAGTAGTCGATGGCTTCGTCGAGTTGGCCCTGCTTTTCTAGCAGTTCGGCGCAATCGGCGAAAGAGGCCGGGTAGAGGGGAAACTTTTCGCAAACTTCCTTTGCCATCTCGAGCGCTTCGTCTGATCGAGAGAGTTCTTCTAGAAGTTCGATGATCTTAGCGTGAATCCGCCATGAATGCGAGAATTCGGGTTTGACTTCTTCTAGCTTGGCGAGGGCTTGTTCGCGAGTGTGATAGGTTTTGGCGAGTTGAGCGTAGGTCGAGAATGCTTGGCCGTTTTTGGAATGATCCTGCGCGATCTGGAGAAATCGGTCTAGGGCCTCCGTCTTGCGTTCGCGAGTAAGGGATACGTTAATGGCGTCGTAGATTCCGTTGGAGTTGTCGGGATCGCATTCGGTCGATTTGAGAAATGCCTCGCGGGCTTCATCTAGGCGCTCCAGCTCGCGTAGGGCATTGCCCTTGAAGAGCCAGGAAGCGGGAACTCTGGGCGAGAGTTCGCAGGCTTTTTCAGCGTTTGCTAGGGCTTGCTCAAGATTTCTGGCCTTTAGGTGGCAGGAGCTTAATTCGCGAATGACCCAAGGGTCTGTGGGATAGTCTTCCAGCATTCCGTCGAGAAGCTTTATAGCTTCCTCTACATTGGGTCCTTTTACTCTTTGTATGAGTTCGGATTTGATGTCGTAGGAATCTGGATACAAATTCAGTCTTTCTCGAAGCCAAGATAGCGACTCCTCCTCGGAGCGCATCTGAGCTAGCATGCGCGTGGTGTTGGTAATTGTGTCGTAGGCGAGGGGTTCGCGATCGGAAAGCTCCAGCCAATGGTTGAGCGCTTCTTCCACGCGTTGATCGTGTTCGCAAAGGTCTGCTGCGGCGCGGAGCCAAATTCCTCGGGCGGATTTGCCTTCGGCTTGCTTCAGGATTTTGAGCGATCTTTCGGTATGACCGTTGGAAGAGAGTTCTTTTGCTGCGAAGATGAGCGCGTCTGGGTCGTCGGGGAATTTGCTGATAATTTCCTCGAGCTGCTCTATGCTTGCGGAGTGTTGACCGTGGGCATCGAGGAACCTGCACAAGGTGATGCGCGGGTTGGGAGATTTGTCTCCTATCCTGTCGGCCCTTTGGTGGAGGTAGTGAGACGCGGTATCGAGTTGTCGTTCATTCGCCAGACTATCAGCGTATTGACGGTTGTAGCTCTCGTTGCGGTAGGCGTTGGTGGCGGCGAATCGCAAAAGCCGGATCGATTCGGCCGGGGAACCGTCGTTTCGTTCGAGGGTGGCGCAGTTGCCGAGCGATACCGAATCGTTTGGAGAGCGGGCGAGGGCGTCTTCGAGGAGCTTGCGTGAACGCTTCCATTGACGGGCGTCCTCCATGAGATCGTTGCCAAGCTCCGACATCCAACATGTGGATACGTTTCGCTTGTTCGCGTATTCTTCAAGCAGCTTTAAGGCTCGGTTGTACCTCCCGCTGGAGCGAAGCAAAGATAGTTTTCGCCAGGCGAGTCGCTCATCTTCCGGGTGCAATTCGAGCAGAGAATCGATTGCTTCGAGTTGAGCGGATGTGGCGCGGTCGTGCGAGGCAAGGGTGTTGCGGGCGTGGTAGGTGAGCCGATTCTCCGGATCGATTTCGATCGCTCTCTCCATCGCTGCTTGGGCGCTGGCTCGATCATGCTTGTCCAGGGAGACGTTTAGCTTGAAGAGCTCGTCAAACAGGGCAGCATCCGGCAAGTCGATATCTTCTAGGAGGTTCTGTTTGTCTTTGGGAAGAATCGCAAGAGCTCGGGGGCCGTAGAGCCGCTGATTTTCGAAGAAGCTTTTTTGAAGGTGTTCTAGGTAATGGGTCCTCGAAGGGTCTTGGATGATGACGGCTTCGATGAATTCATCGTATCCAGAGAGTACTTGCAGATGACCTGTAAGTATCTCCTTAGTGGATACGGCGCAGGGCACCCCTCTATCTATGACTTTTCTTAAGGTGTCCCAATCCAGGCGGAATTCCTTGGCAATCCAGCCTTGGTCAATACACCATTGCCTTACGCTAGCGTCGTAGGTTCCGTCGTAGCAGATCTCTTCTACGATGGCGGCGTGGCTGACTTTTTGCCCCCAGAACTCGCAAAGCATGGCGAGAGAAGCGGGGGCGCAGGTCATGTGGTCTTGAGCCACGTGAGGGACTTCTAGGCGAACGCG
>JBCCZW010000267.1:0-6288 GCA_039186805.1 Verrucomicrobiota bacterium | reverse complement strand
AGCGTTTGTGAGCTACAGCGTTGAATCGGTAGGGTGTTCGGATATCGAGACGAGAGTGAAATTAATCGGGGAAGACGGGGCGCCTGCGGCGTATGGTACGGGGGCGCGGGGCGAGCTGGCGATAGCCGATCCCAGGCTATGGGAACCGGGCGACGGCTATTTGTATCAGTTTGAGGCGAGACTTCTAAAGGATGGCGAACTGGTCGATGTGTATCGACTGCCTGTTGGTATCCGAACTGTGGAGATATCTGAGGGAGAATTTCTGATCAATGGAAGGCCGTTTTACTTTCGCGGTTTCGGCAAGCACGAGGACTCTGAACTGCGCGGCAGAGGATCGGATCCGGTGATTCATATCAAAGATTTTAATTTGATGCGTTGGGTAGGCGCGAATTCCTTTCGAACCTCTCACTATCCTTATTGCGAAGAGATACTCAACTTGGCGGATGAGTTTGGAATCGTCGTGATCGACGAATCTCCTGCGGTAGGGATGTGGGACAAGACGGATAAGGTATTCAGCGCCAAGCGAATCAACGGCGAAATGCAGGCGCATCATTTGGATGTAATGAAGCGATTGATCAACCGCGATAAGAATCACCCGTCAGTCGTTATGTGGTGCGTCGCCAACGAGGCGGCTACTTGGGAGGAACCTTCGCGAGCGTATTTCGAAACTTTGGTGGGAGCGGTTAGGGAGTTAGATCTTAGTCGTCCCGTGACCTGCGCGTTTCATAGCAATCCAAATACTTGCTTGGTTATGGCATTGTTCGATGTGATTTGCGTAAATCGGTACTTCGGTTGGTACGAGGATTCGGGGCGGTTGGACCTAATTTCTTATAAGTTGGAGTCGGCGCTGAAAGCGATTCATGAAAAATATGGGAAGCCGATTTTGATGAGCGAGTACGGCGCGGATGCGATTGCGGGCTTTCATTCGGATCCTCCGGAGATGTTTAGCGAGGAGTATCAGACGGCCGTGTTGAAGGAATATCACGAGGTTTTCGACAGGCTCGATTTTCTGATCGGGGAACATGTCTGGAACTTTGCCGATTTCAAAACGAAACAGGGTGTTAGGCGAGCCATGGGTAATCGGAAAGGCATTTTCACCCGCCAGCGCCAGCCTAAGCAGGCGGCGTTTTTGCTGAGGGAGCGGTGGAAGGGGCAAGGTTTGGGGGAGTGGACTGAGTCGTAATGAAAGGAGTCGCTTTTTTTTGCAGGAAATTAGAGTGTATATATGGCTGCATTTAGATTAGTGAATTAGCGAAGTTAGCGGGAGTTTCTAGGACGACGGTTTCTCGGGCCTTGAATGACGCTCCTGAGGTTTCCGCTACGACGCGAGATCGGGTTACTCGCCTAGCGAAAAAGCACGGATATCAGGCGAACCCGATGGTGACGGCTTTGATGACGGACGTGCGGCGTCGAAACGTCCAGACGAAGAGGTCCATCATCGCGATAGCGTATCCAACATTTCAGGATCGCAAATGGGGGGAAGGTCATCTTGCGAATCGACTGTACCGGACAGGAGCTGAAAGAAGAGCGAGGGAGTTAGGATATAAGTTGGAGGACTTTCCTCCGGAGCTTTATGGCGGTTCCTATAAGCGTCTTTCTCAGATTTTGTATCAGAGAGGCATCCAGGCGGTTTTGGTCCCGAGTATCGATGTGAAATCGCCGCCGGAGGACATTTCGTATGAGTTGGATTGGGACCGGTTTGCGGCCGCTGGCGTTGGATTTTCGATCAATAATCCCAGGAATCTTGATCGGGCAGTGGTGGCTCACTTCCAATCAGTGAAGATGGCGTTAGGTCGTATCCGAGAATTAGGATACACCCGGATCGGTTTTGGGCTTTGCAAGCGGATCAGTTTGAGGACGGAGGGTCGATGGCTGGCGGCTTATCTGTTTGATCAGGTCAATTCAGGAGGTGATGCCCCTATGCCGCCATTCGAATTTGAGGAAGGCGGGCGAAACAAGTCGCGTTTGAGAGATTGGCTAAGATCGAACCAGCCTGAGGTCATTTTGGGGGACGGAATTTTCTTGGATCTGTTGAAAGAGGTTGGAGTAGATATCCCGGGCAAAATTGCCTTTGCGCTGCTGGATTGGTTTCCGGGCGATTTCCGCCGCGCAGATTATGCGGGCGTAGACCAGCGTTTCGAGTCGGTCGGGGCGGCTGCGATAGACTTGATAGCGGGGCGAGTGAATCACAATGAGCGCGGCCTGAATGAAGAACAGCATGTATTGAAAGTTTCGGGACGATGGGTGGATGGCGCATCGTTGCCGAGAAAGGCGTAAGCTGTCTGGAGGATCGAGCGGAGAGATGCCCGGATCTAATCCAATCGTTTGGAAAGGGTGGCGACTATTTGCGGTTTTGCGTCTGCAAGGTTGACGGCTTCGGTGGAGTCGTTCTGGTGATCGTAGAGTTCTCGGGCCACTATTGAATAGGATTTCTCGCCTTGGGACTTCGAGCGGTCTCTCCATTCTGTGTATCGGTAGCGTTCGGTTCTCACGGAAAAGCCTTCCACGTCTTTACTACGGGGCCATTGACTGTATGCCGCCTTTTTCCAGGGAGCGGTTTGGTCTTTCAGCAACGGTACGAGGCTATCGCCTTCAAGATAGTCGGGCGCGGGGACATTAGCGAGTTCGCAGAGGGTTGGGAAGATGTCGACGAACTCGACTAGGCTGTCGCAAACTTGGGCCTTCTGTAGTCTAGAGTCTACTACAATGAGAGGAGCTCGGGTAGCGGCTTCGAAACAGGTGTGCTTTCCGAAGCTTTCATTTTCTCCAAGATGAAAACCGTGGTCGGACCAGAGGACGATGAGGGTATTTTCGAGAAGTCGGTTTTTTTGAAGACTATCGATGAGCTTGCCGATTTGGGCGTCTATGAAGCTAACGCAAGCGTAGTAGCCGTGGGTGAGGTTTCGGAGGCGATCTTCGTCGTCGAAGTCGATTTGGCCATTGCGGTAGTTGCGAAGTTCGAAACTCGCGTTGGCGAGCGCGGTGACATTGGCGGCGAGGCGGCGATTTTCGGGAAGGGTGAAATCTTCGGCGTCATATAAATCCCAATACTCGCTGGGGGCGTTGAAGGGGAGATGCGGTTTGTGGAATCCTGTAGCGAAGAAGAAGGGTTGGCTCTGGTCGCTCTTCGCGTATTGGTCGATGGCGTGTGAAACGGATGCGGCGAGGCGTCCGTCGCGGTAGACAGTGTCAGGCATGTCGACTTTCTCGAAGGCGGGTTGCTGATTTCTGGGGAGACCGACATGCTCAGGGTCGGCGTAGTTTCTCCAATGGCCTTTATCTAGCCATTCTTTCTCGTAGTCGAAATCATCGTATTCGCCGGTTCTGTTCGAGTGATGCAGCTTGCCGCCGCAGCGGGTGAGGTAGCCGTTGTTGGAAAAGTAGAGCGGTATTGAAGGGTGATTGGGCAGGAACTCGTTGTTGAAATAGTCGTTGTAGGGGTAGTCCACTGTAGTGGTATCGGGACGACAGCCCGTGAGGACGCTAGCTCGAGAGGCGGAGCAGACGGCCTGCTGAACGTAGGCTCGGGTGAAGGCGGTCCCCATGGCGGCGAGACGATCGATGTTGGGGGTCTGAGCGATGGGGTCGCCGTAGGCGCCGATGCTGCAACGCAAATCGTCGATCGCAATGAAGAGCACGTTGGGTTGGCCTTGCGGCGAATTCGTTTCCCCATTCGAGGCGAGGGGTAGGCTCAGAATGAGGAGCGCAAGGACGCTGGATAATGGTTTCTTCATCGAACGCTTGGGTAGATAAATTGGGTTAATTTCGTTTGGTTCCTGGGGTTGATTCAGGCGGGGGTCAATTGGGAGCCGACGCACATTGGTGTCGCGTTCGGTTCGCGAGATCTGCGTCACGGTAGAGAAGGGGGCGAAATCAGTGATTGTGGCCGAAGTTCCGTTTTCTAGTTTTGATTCCATTCCGCAATTTTCGCGGGGCTTAGAATACCTCTGTTTGCGTTTCTTTTCACCTTCCCTGGAAATGGGAAAAAAGTAATCGTAGCTTTCCTCTCAACCTAATTTCTTAATCGCATATCACTATGACAAAATTCGCTTTTCTCGTCGCCTTTCTCTCTTTCGCTGGCTCTCTCGTTGGAAATACGGTGGATGTTTATTTTGGTACGAGCGGTCGCGAGACCAAAGGAATCTACGCGGCCAAGTTCGATCTAGAGACCGGGAAGCTGACGAAGGCGACTCTGGCAGCTGAGATTGGCCGGCCAGGGTTCTTAACCTTTCATCCTGATCGCAAGACCTTGTATGCAGTGGGCAGCTTGAACGGCGAAGCCTGCGTGGCGGCCTATCGTGTTGAGAGGAATGGCGGTCTTAGTTTTCTGAATACAGTGGCTATCGGTGACGGAGGTGGAGCTCATTTGGCGGTTCATCCTTCCGGGAAGTTCTTGCTAACGGCTCAGTACGGCGGTGGCTCGGTGGCTCTCTTTTCTTTAAAGGACGACGGGAGCCTAAAAAAGCGGGAGGCACTGGTCGAACATGAGGGCGGTTCCGGCGTTGTTGCCAGAAGACAGGCGAAGCCGCATCCTCATTGGACGGGTTATTCGCCTGATGGGCGTTTTGCGTTCGTTCCGGATTTGGGAATGGATAAGGTGGTTGTCTACCGAGTGAATGAGGATGGCCCTTCGATCGAAACTCATGGCTACGGCGAAACGGTTCC
Organism: Verrucomicrobiota bacterium; assembly: GCA_039186805.1. Lineage (GTDB taxonomy): Bacteria > Verrucomicrobiota > Verrucomicrobiia > Opitutales > Opitutaceae > JBCCZW01. The sequence continues at coordinate 1,623 of JBCCZW010000267.1, read as the reverse complement.
TGGGGGAGGCCCGCGACACATGCGATTTTCCATCGATGGGAAATTCGTTTATCTTTTGAATGAATTGAGTTTGTCGGTGACGACCTTTGCTTACGATGCGGCGAAGGGAACGATGGAGCGACTGACGACGACTCAGGCTCTCTCGGATGAAGTGAAGGGAGAAGAAACTTTCAACTCGAGCTCTGAGATATTGACTCATCCGAATGGTCGCTTCGTCTACTCAGCCAATCGTGGAGACGACTCCGTGACAGCTTACAAGGCGAATCCGGGTACCGGTAAGCTAGAGGTGATCGAGGTGGAGGCTGTGCGAGGAGCGTTTCCTCGTAACATAGACTTGGATGCAAAGGGCCAATGGTTGCTGGCAGCGGGCCAAGATTCGAATACGATATGCACGTATTCGATTGATCAGGACACCGGCGAGCTGACCTATGTTCAGAAGTCTGTAATCAATGTACCTGGCCCGATTTGCATTTTGCTGAACGATTAGACTTCTGTCGCAAGAGCCTAAGCCGGCACTTCAGGATTCATTGAATAGGTACCGATGTGCGTGGCGGAAGCGAGGATATGTCCCTCCATCGCTGCCAAGGCTTCTGGGCCGGTGAATTCGCCTTTCAAGTCTAGTGAAGGAAGGTCGAGGGCGTAGAGAGTGAAATGGTAATGGTGGACGATGCTGTCGTTCCACGGCGGGCAAGGTCCGTCGTAGTTGCCGTATACGCCTTCCATATCGGGGTCGCCTGCGAACCAGTCGGTGTAGTTGTTTTTGCCGCACACTCCGTATTCGGTTGTTCCTACTGGCTTGCCGCGGGCGACGACGCCTTCTCCGCCGGACCCTTCGGGCAGCTCGTGTGCGCTTGCGGGAATATCTATGAGCAGCCAGTGGTAGAAATCGACGCGGGGAAGATCGGCGGGAACGAGGCATCCCTCCTGGTTAACGTCTTCAGCGGAAGAGGGCACATCTGGATCGTGGCAAATAAGGGCAAAAGATTGGGCGCCTTCTGGCGTGTTCGACCAGCTGATGGCGGGGCTAAGGTTGTCGCTGACAGCGAAGGGACCGTCTTCGCCAGGTTTTCCGAAAGCGAAACGGGCGGGAATTGGACCTTGGTGAGGCCAGGCATCGATGGTGATGGAGAATGGGTCTTGCATAGCGGTTAGTCTAGATTCGTTGGCTTTTCCGAAAAGCGTTTTCGACCGAAAGTTCGATGAAAGAGGGGAACGGCTCAAGAGGTTTTTGGAATGCGAAGCGAGAATCGCGGACGGGGATTTGGAGCGCCGCGTCGATGGGGCGCTTTAGATGTGAGTAACTTTGGATTGAGTTGGGAAAGGGAGTCGGTTCACTGGCCTGAATGACCTCCATTGGAACTCCTTTTACCTCTACTGCTAAGAAAGCTCTATTGTGCGGCTCGGGCGAGCTCGGCAAAGAAGTCGTGATCGAATTGCAACGTTACGGCGTTGAAGTCATCGCATTGGACGCTTATCCCAACGCTCCGGCGATGCAGGTCGCGGATCGCTCTAATGTGGTTTCGATGTTGGATGGCGATGCCCTTCGGGCCATTATTGAGGAGGAGAAACCGAATATAGTGATTCCGGAGGTTGAGGCGATCGCGACGGATACGCTGGCGGCTT
>JBCCZW010000266.1:0-6353 GCA_039186805.1 Verrucomicrobiota bacterium | reverse complement strand
GGCGAATTTGTTGGATGGAATCAGTTTATGTCTTAGGGTGATCCACCGATACTGTTGCCTATGAGTTATGAGATGAATGAGCTACTCGAACTGATGGTCGAGGAGGGAGCTTCAGACTTGCATCTTCAAGTGGGTCGTCCTCCGACACTGCGTTTACACGGCCAGATGATTTCCGTCGATGGACCGGACTTGATGCCGGCAGATACTGAATCGCTCATGTCTTCGATTACGCCTGATGCTTACGTTCAGGAAACCAAAAAAGGAGGGGGAGCGGATTTCGGTTTTGCCTACCTCGACAAGTCTCGCTTCCGGGTGAGCGTTTTGAAGGCGAAGGGAAGCTATGGTTTAGTGCTTCGTCAGATCCCGAATGACTTTTACGACTTAGAAACGATCGGCATCCCAGATAAGATTCGGGAGCTGCTGTTTCGTCCGCGCGGGTTGATTTTGGTGACGGGACCCACCGGTTCCGGCAAAAGTACGACGCTGGCGTCGATGGTGAATTACATTAATCAGCAGCGTAGTGGCCACATCATTACGATCGAAGACCCGATTGAATATTATCACCCGCACAGAAATTGTTTGGTGACTCAGCGTGAGGTTGGGGTGGATGTACCTTCGTTCTCGGAAGCGATTCGGCGCGCCTTGCGTCAGGATCCTGACGTTATTCTCGTCGGTGAAATGCGAGATTTGGAGACGATCGAAGCGGCGATCTCGGCTGCGGAAACGGGCCATTTGGTGTTTGGCACTTTGCATACGAACAGCGCAGCAAAGACGGTAGACCGTATTGTGGATGCTTTCCCGGCGAACATGAAGGAGATGATCCGAACCCAGCTGGCCTCTTCTTTAGTTGCGGTGGTGTCTCAGGTACTTTGCAAGAAGGAAAGCGGCGGTCGCGTGGCGGGTCTTGAGATTATGGTGACTACCACTTCGATTCAGTCCTTAATTCGCGACAACAAGACTTTCCGCTTGAATTCGGATATCCAAACGGGAGCGAACCTTGGCATGATCATGATGGATTCGCATCTACTGTCGCTCTACAACCGGAGATTGATTTCTGCTCGGGAAGCGTTCGAGAAGTGCCAGTATCCTGAGGAGATGAAGACGCGGCTGAAAGCGCTGGGCGCGAGTTGGGAAGAGGATAACGGCGACGGCAGTTAGTCGCGATGGTTTTTAGGGAGTAAAAGGTTCTTGGTAGGGCGCTTGAACCAGTGGATCGATGCGTCCGATCCGCATGTTGCGCTGGCCACCCAGAAGCCGGCATTACTTACCCGCTGACTCCCCCTCACCTTTGGAGATGTCTGGAGCTTAGGCAGACGCCTTTTTGTGGGGTTCGAAGATGAGGGTTTCGCTGAGGGCGTCGCGGAGGGCCATTAGTTTAGCGCCGTCGGTTTCGTTATTGGGATCGGCGGAACTTAAGTAAATGGTGTCGATGGCGATGCCGCGCTCGGTGTTGATTCGGGCGAATGTGATGTCGAAGCCGTGTTTATAGATGCATTGAGAAATCTGATACAGGAGCCCTAGGTGATCGGGCGCTTGGACTTCGAGGATCGTACGTTTGAGCGAGAGTTCGTGGTAGACGTCGATCTTAGGCTGGAAGCTTTGGGCGAGTGGATTGTCTTCGCGGTGGAAGAGACTCTCGTCCATCTTCTTCATGATAGATTGGATTCTTGGATACAGGTCTTGGTTGGAAACCAGGGCCTCTTCGATGCACTCCTCGAAGAGCTTTTTGGCTTCTTCGGTATTGCTATTACCGCGGGCGCTTTCGGTGACGTAGAAGGTGTCGATGGCGATATGGTCGTCGCGGGAAATGGCTTTAGAACTGAGAATCGTATAGCCGGCAATATTGAGGGCTCCGGCAAGTTTGTGGAAAAGGCCGGCGCGGTCCCAGGTGATGACGTTGACGACAGTGAAGCCTCGGTTGAGATCTTGTTTCCAGTCGATTATCGGCTTGAGCGTTCCCACGTTAGCCGCGGAGGCGATTTCTCTGAGCAGCTCGTTGATGAGCTTGATGTGGAGAATGATTTCGCTTTGGGAAGTGTTTACGAAGTAGCGGTCGGGCAGGAGTTGGAAGTGCGCGTTGATTTCCTCTTGGCTGACATCGGGAATTTCGATTTTCAGGAGTTCTTTTTGGGTCATCTCTTTGTGGCGCCGGAACTCTTCTTCTAGTTTGCCGCTGTCCCTGAGGGACGAGAGCGTACGCTTGAAAAGAGTGGTGTGCAGAGCATCTTTGTAGTTATTCCAGAGGCCTTTTGCGGTGCCGCGCGCATCGCAGAATGTGTGCACGAAGAGGAGTCTGAGTTGGTCGGTAGACTCCACTTGTTCGGCAAAGGCTCTGGCTGTTTCAGGGTCATCGAGGTCATGCCTTTGCCAGAATCGCGCCATTTCTAGGTGATTCCTGATAATAAAGCGTACGGGGACTCGTTTTTCTTCGGGAATCTCTAATCGATCCAAAATTGGTTCAGCCGCCGCGACACCGTTTTCCGCATGATTCTTAATCGCCTTGGCTTTGCCGATGTCGTGAAGGAAGAGAATGAGGTAGAGGAGATTGGGAGTGGTGAGTTTGTGAAGCTCTCTGCGATAGGTGCTGAAGACAGGATTGGGGTCGGTGAAAATGTTGTCTAACTCTCTGATAGTGTGGAGCGTATGAACGTCTGCGGTGTAGCGATGATAGTACTCATGCTGGACGAGACAGGTGAGTTGTCCCCATTCGGGAATAAAGGCGCCGAGGACGCCGAGTTCGTGCATGAGATTAAGCGTTTGGTAGACGTTGCCGGTTTCCTGCAAAATTGTTCTAAAGCTCAGATTTGCCTCGGGTGAATCGATTACTTTTTCGTCTACGAGGCTCAAAGATGCGCGAATTAGAGCGCTGAGTTCAAAATCCAGCTCTACATTGTGTTGCTGCATATGGCGGAAAACGCGGATCATTCGGACGGGGTCTTCTTCGAAGATCTTCTTGTTTTCGCAGGTGATCTCGGTTCCTCGGACGATGAAGCCGTCGACCCGTTTGACGCGTTCTTTGCGGCGAGCGAGGAGGAAGTCTTTTACGGAGGCCATCGCTTTGTCGCGCTTTCGCATGTTCGTGAGTGAAAGGCGGTTCTCGATGATCTTGGAGGTTTGGTAGATTATCTGCGCGTGCGAGTAGTAATCGCGCATGAATTCTTCGACTCGCTTCAGGATATCGCGCTGCTTGTAGCCAAGGCGATAAGCCACTTTAGGTTGGGATTCGAGGGCGAGGAGGTCGGTGGGGCGCTTGCTGCGGAAATGCAGTTCGTTGCGAACGCGTAGAAGAAAGTCGTAGGCATCCTTGAAGGCTTTGAGCTCGTCTTTTCGCAGATAGTTTAGGTCCGCGAGGGCGTCCATGTCTTGAGCGTTGAGGCGAACGCGGGCCATCCAGAAGGTATTGTGGTAGTCGCGGAGGCCGCCTACGCCGCTCTTAATATCGGGCTCTTGCATGAAGACCGAGTCGCCGAACTTTGCTCTCCGATCTCGTTGGTCGCGGAGGCGTTGTTCGATATAGGCTTTCGGATCTTCTTTCCGGTAGAAAAGGTAATAGGAGTTGTGGAAGCTATCGAAAAGAGGCTGGGATCCGGTAACGATACGGGCCTCGAGCATGGCGGTTTTGTTTTGGATGTCGGCGCGGGCTTCCTTGAAGACTTCATCGATGGTGCGGGACGAGTGGCCCACTTTAAGTCCGGTATCCCAGAGTGGGTAGAGGATCTTTTGGGCCATGATTTCTTGAATGACCTGCAATTCTTTCTCCTTTGCTTTGGACGGATAAAGAAACATGATATCGACGTCGCTGAGCGGGCAGAGCTCTTTGCGTCCGTAGCCGCCAAGGGCGAGGATCGCGATTTGGACATCGGTTTCGGGGAGCTCCTTTTTGACTTCTTCGAATGCGGGTTTAGCGATAGCGGCGAGCAGGCAGTCGATGATAGCGGTGCGACCGCGTACAATGTACAGGCCGGAGGCTCCGTCGCGGTGCTGTTCCTTTAGGAATGCGGTCTCGTCTTTGAGGAAGTCTTTGCAGGCGCTTAGCTTGGCTGCTGCGGTCGTATTCGAGTCGAATTGGAGCCTTTTGTTCGCTTCGCCGCGAATGCGTTTTGCTAAAGGTGTTGGTGTGGTTGCCATATGCTCTGCCTATTCTCTTCTGATTGGATGAAGGAGTTAGAAGAGGCAAGAGCGGGTTTGGAGGTGGATGCCGCTTTGTTTCTTGGCTTTAGCGTTGAGCGTGAAAAAGGACGACTCATTTGAGTCGCCCTTTGGGGAGAAGTCTGTTTGCGAAACGGTCTAGTGGCTTTCGTTTACAGGACCGCCTCGAAGCGATTTGAGATAAGCCATCAAGTCGCGGAGTTCGTGGGGTTTGAGGAGGGTTTGAAATACCTCCGGCATGCTCGACGGAAGTGAAACGCTGTTTGCGATATCGGACTTCGCTATTTCTGTTTCAGTGCTGTCTGGCAATCGAAGTTTTAGGGCGGATTCATTTCGGTCGAGCACGGTCCCGGTGACTGATGAGCCATCGGTTTTGGTGACGATCGCTGTTTCGAAGCCGGGAGCGATGGTGGCGTTTGGCTTGATGATGGCTTCGAGGATTTGGGTGGGATTATTTGTTCGGGCGAGACCCGTGAGGTCCGGACCCGCTTCGCCGCCGATGCCGTTCACCTGATGGCAACGGACGCACGCCATCGCCGGGTTTTCGTTGAAGACCGTGCGGCCGGCCCGTCGATCTCCGCCCTGTAGTGAATACTCGTAAGGAGCCAGCGGATCGCCGGTAGCTGCCAGCCGCGCATTGCGCTCCAGTAGCTTCTTTTTGACGGCGTCGGCCTGGCTCGCCTCAGCTGCGGTAATCAGCTCGAGGTGAGCGGCGATTGGAATTCCGCCTGCTTCTAGTTTGTCAATGCTCTCCACTAGAATGGTCGCGGCGACGGGATCCTCCATCTTCTCGAGCGCTTGAAAGGCGCTTTGCTTTTCTTCGGCGCTTCCGGATGCGATGATGTTGCGAAGGACGGGAGCCGCTTTTTCGGGCGATAGGCGGGCGACCACGGGGAGAGCCGCCTGGCGCAGCGCTTCGTGCTCAGATTGGCTGGCGAGTTCGGTAAGCTCGCCGAGTCGCGGATCTTTGAAGGTGTCGAGAGTAGCGAGAGCGGCGACTCGCGCTGGAATTTGGGCGTCGGGGTCGGAGACGATTGCATACAAGTCGTCCGAAGCCTCCATCATCTTCAGGCTAGAAATCGCCTTGATGACGCCTTCTTGAACCAGGCCCGAAGGATCCTGCATGAGCGAAATCACCAGTGGTTTGAGGGCCTTGGTGGCGTATGTGGAAGGACGACTGTCCACTGGACGGTAGAGACCGACGACGCGGTCGCGTTGCGGGGGAGAGGGCCAAGCGGCTATGTGTTGGATCGCTTCAGAGCGAAGGGCGTCGTCGATATTGGCGTTGGACGCGTAGTCTATCAGCGCTTGGGCATTGCTTTCTTCGCCGAGGCGGAAGTTCGCGTTGAGTACTCGGTAAGCGAGGAGTTCGTCGCTCTTGGCTGCAGGTGAATCAATCAGGGCTGCGAGCGCGCCGTAGGCGTCTTCGATGTCCTCGCCGTTGATCGCGCGAGCGGCTTCGAGAACGATGAACGGGTCTTCGTCTGAAAGGAGAGCGGCGACTTCTGCGGAGCCCAGGCGACGGTAAGCGAGCAGGGCACCGAGGCGAACGGCTTTCGACGGGTCTTTGGCGGCCGCTTGGAGTACCCTTTTATTGTTGATTTTCACCAATGCGACTGAGGCGGCATGCCTGAGATAGGCGTCATGGTCGTCGTTGCGACGAAGGAGTTCCACGAGCGGCTTCGCTGCTTTCTTTATGGCGAGTTTGCCGAGGCTTTGGGCGGCGAAGAATTGAACGCGGGCAGAGGTGTCTTCCAGCAGGGCGATGAGTTTGTTCGCTTCAGCTTTAATGCCGTGATCGCCGCATAATTTGGCGGCGTGGGCTCGGAGTTCCGTTTGGTCGGACGCGAGAAGCGCGCGGATGGTCTTTTGGGCTTTTTTGCTGTCAGCTAGTTGCCCGAGGCCCCAGAGCGCGTGAAGTCTTGGGAGAAGCGGCGCGGAGTCGTCGAGGGCGACTGTAGTGAAGATTGGGATACTGGCATTGCCGCGTTCGGCGAGGACGAATTGAGCTTCGAGGCGGACGCGTTGGTCGGCGTGAGCGAGTAGGATTTGAAGCTCGTTGCTCGGGCGGTCCTGAAACCCGTCTTTGAAGAGCGCTGCGACGCCGGCTGCCGCTTTGTCGTTGGCGTGATCGGGAGTGGCCACGGAGTAGATGCGGCCTTTACCGGTTGTGCTCCAACCGGCGACTGGGTCGCCGGTTGGAG
>JBCCZW010000265.1:0-6369 GCA_039186805.1 Verrucomicrobiota bacterium | reverse complement strand
TTCATCGAACTTACGTTCGATGCTACTTTGATAGTGGGCTTTGCTAGGTCCGGGGGCGGCGTCCGGACCCTACCTTGTTTGGTCGGACTGAAGTCCAACCTCCCGGTTAGAAGGGCAGTTTGCCTTTTAGCTTGGAGAGGTCGGGCATGCCGCCTCCCATTCCGGGCATTCCTCCGCCCATACCTCCCATTTGTGAGGGGTCGATGCCTTGGGCTTTCATTTGCTTCATCATCTTCTTCATTTTGCCGCCGCCTTGCATCTTTTTCATCATCTTCTTCATCTGCATGTGCTGCTTGATGAGTTGATTGACTTGGCTGATTTTTACGCCGGAGCCTTTAGCGATGCGGTTGCGGCGGCTGGCGTTGAGCAAATTGGGTTTGCGGCGCTCTTGGACGGTCATGGAGAGGATGATGGCTTCGGATTGCTTCATCTGCTTCTCGGCTTTGTCGTCCATTTTGAAGTTATTCATGCCGGGCATCATGCTCATGAGGGATTGCATGGAGCCCATTTTTTTCACCTGCTGAAACTGAGCGAGCATGTCCTCGAAGTTGAAGTCGGCCGACATCATGCGGTTGGCCATCTTCTCTGCGTCGTCTTGGTCAATGGTCTCCTGGGCTTTTTCGACGAGGGAGACGACGTCGCCCATGCCGAGGATGCGGGAGGCCATTCGGTCTGGGTGGAAGACGTCGAAGTCGTCTAGCTTTTCACCGGTACCTGCGAATTTGATGGGTACGTTGGTGATGGCCTTCATCGAAAGGGCAGCGCCGCCTCGGGCGTCGCCGTCGAGCTTGGTCATGACGATGCCGGTGAGTTCGACGGCTTCGTTAAAGGCTTTGGCGACGTTGACGGCTTCTTGACCGATGGCGCCGTCGGCGACGAGGAGGACTTCGTCGGGCTGGATGCGGGCCTTGAGCTCTTTGATTTCCTCGATGAGGGGTTCGTCGATTTGGAGGCGGCCGGCGGAGTCGAAAATGATGAGGTCGCGACCTTGGCCGAGGGCATCGGAGAGACCCATCTCGCCGATGAAGGGGACGTCTTTGGTGGTGCGGTTGGCGTAGACGGGGACGTCGATTTGCTGGCCGACGGTTTCGAGTTGGTCGATCGCGGCGGGACGGTAGACGTCACAGGCGACGAGCATCGGCTTGAGGCCGGCTTCTTTGGCGAGGTTTTTGGCGAGCTTGGCGGAGGTCGTGGTTTTACCGCCGCCTTGGAGGCCCACCATCATTATCTTGAGGGGGCGTTTGCTGGAAAGTTCGGTGGCGCCTTCGCCGAGGAGTTCGACCAGTTCGTCGTTGATGATCTTGATGATCTGCTGGCCGGGGGAGACGGTTTTTAGGACGTCTTCGCCGATGCACTTTTCCTTGACGCGGTTGATGAAGTCGCGGGTGACCTTGAAGTGAACGTCGGCGGAGAGGAGGGCGGCGCGGACTTCTTTGAGAGCTTCGGCCATGTTTTCTTCGCTGAGCTTCGCGGTTCCGCGGAGGTGACGCATGGCGTTGGAGAGCTTATCGGTCAGACTTTCGAACATAGGGGAAGGAGGTTGAGGGCTTTGGTGGGAGGCGTAAAGAATTTGGTGAGGGAAATCTGGTGGTTAATGATTGGATTACGTTTGGGGGGTGGGGAGGAGAGGTGATGATGGTGGGCAGAGTTAGGTCCGGGACGGCGCCCGGACCCTACCTGAGGATAGGCTTTGTGCGGGCCTCGCGGCCCTCGTTTATGAGCACGAGCAGGAGTAAGAACACAAGCGTTTGACTGACTCCTGAGCCCTGTCGTCTGCCCTCTGAAATTCTGCTGGCATTTCGAGGGGAAAGGCGCATTTTCTCGGCCATCATGAACGAGGTATTCAAGCTAATTGCCGAGGGCGAGCGACTTAATGAGAGCCAGATGGCCGAGATTCTCGGGCTTTCTGTGGAAGATGTCGAAGCTCAGTTAGCGGCGCTGCAAGAGAAGGGGATCTTGCTGGGATGGATACCTGTGATGAACCCAGATCTAGACGATCAGCTTCAAGTCCGCGCGGTGATCGAGGTGAAAATCTCTCCTGAACGCGATGGCGGCTTTAATCGTTTGGCGGACCGCATCAGTCGTTTCGATGAGGTGGAGAGCTGCTACTTGATGTCGGGTTCCTACGATTTGCTTGTGGTGGTGAAGGGGACTTCGCTGCACAAGGTGGCTTCTTTTGTATCCGAGCGTTTGTCGACGATCGGCGGCGTGCTTTCTACCGCGACGCACTTCATGTTGCGCGCTTACAAGGAGCAGGGCTACTTGATCGAGCAGGCGGCGGAAGAGAAGGAGCGTTTGGACGTCACGCCGTAGAACGGCAGTAAGAAATCAGTCCAGGACGCTCGTGAACAAGAGTCGGATGAATGAAAATCGTCTGATCTGCTTTTTTGTTTTTCGAATTTCACTAAACCAATAACGACCATGTCAATAGATCCAAACCGTTTCATAGCCGATCATGTAATCGGGCTCCCGCGTTCGGGAATCCGCGATTTCTTCGAGCTAGTGGCGGCGATGAAGGACGTCATTTCTCTTGGGATTGGCGAACCAGACTTCACGACGCCCTGGCATATCAGGGAGGCGGCGATCTACTCATTGGAAAAGGGTCGTACTCACTACACGTCCAACATGGGGACGATCGAGCTGCGGAAGGAAATCTGCAAATACGTTAATCGGTATTTTAATCTTGAATACGATCCACAGACCGAAGCGTTGGTAACGGTTGGCGTTTCGGAGGCGATGGATATTGCGTTGCGGGCGGTTCTGAATCCGGGCGACAAGGTTCTGTATCAGGATCCTTGTTTCGTTTCTTACCATCCGACGGTGATGTTGGCTCATGGCGTGGGCGTGCCGGTGAAGACGGATGCGGAGTCGGCGTTTACCTTACGCGCTGAGGAAGTGAAGAAGGCTTGGGAGCCGGGCTGCAAAGTACTGCTGATTAACTTGCCTTGTAATCCGACGGGTGGGGTAGCTCGCTATGAGGAGTTGGAGGAGATTGCGAAGTTTGCGGTCGAGAAGGATATGCTGGTCATTTCGGATGAGATTTATGCGGAGATGACTTTCGAGGGAGAGCACGTGAGTATCGGGACTTTTCCGGGCATGCGAGAGCGGACGATTTTCTTGCATGGCTTTTCGAAGGGCTGGGCGATGACGGGTTGGCGTCTGGGATACGCTTGCGCTCCGGCGACCTTGACGGAGGCGATGATGAAGGTGCACCAGTATTCGATGATGTGCGCCTCGATTATCGCTCAGGATGCTGGAGTAGAAGCGTTGCGCAATGGCGATGATGCGGTGGTGAAGATGCGTCAGCAATATAAACGTCGTCGCGATTTGGTGGTACGTCGGTTTAATGAGATTGGGCTGACTTGTCACAAGCCGAATGCGACCTTCTATGCCTTCCCGAATATTGAGGTGACGGGCTTGAGTTCGATGGAGTTCTCGAAAAGGTTGCTGGATGAAGAACGCGTGGCGATGGTGCCGGGCACGGCTTTCGGCGATTATGGCGAAGGCTTTGTGCGTTGCAGTTTCGCGACGGGTTATGATGAGTTGGTCGAGGCTTGCAATCGCATCGAGCGTTTTGTGGGACAGTTCAAGTAGAGAACGCTATCTATGTATAGAAGAGCGACGGCATTTTGCCGCCGACTTTTAGAGGAGATTTCGGCGGCAGGATGCCGCCGCTCCTTTTGAATAATTAACATCAGTATCATGTCAGCCAATTTTACAGTAGCTATCGTCGGACGTCCTAACGTGGGGAAGAGCCGTTTGTTCAATCGCATTATTGGCGAACGGGTTTCCATCGTGCATGACATGCCGGGCGTGACGCGGGATATCGTTTCACGAGATTATGAAGGAATCCATTTGATGGATACGGGCGGTATGGGCTTGCGTCCGGGTATGAGCGATACGCCGGAGAAGTTGGTAGGCGCGGTCGAGGGACAGGTGCATTTTTCGATCGATACCTCTGACTATATCTTGTTTGTGGTGGATGGGCGCGAAGGGATGACGCCGCTCGACAAGGAGATGGCGATGATTTTACGGCAGAGTGGGAAGCCGGTGGCCCTGGTGATCAATAAGGTTGATCAGGATGACTTGGTGGGCAGCGCTAATCAGTTTCACAAGCTGGGTTTTTCCGATCATCAGTTTATGGTCTCGGCAGAGCACAACCGCGGAATGTCGGAGCTGAAGAAGGATATCTTTCGCAAGCGAGACGAGGTGGCGGGTCCTCCAGAGGAAGAGGAGGATGATGGTTCTCGTGTGATTAGGGTTTGCTTTATCGGACGACCGAATGTGGGAAAGTCTTCTTTGAGTAATCGTCTGGTTCAGTCGGATCGCTTTATCGTGAGCGATGTCCCGGGGACAACGCGCGATTCGGTGGAGATGCCGTTTGAGTGGGAGTCGAAGCGAGGCGAGAAGTGGAAGTTCATTTTGACCGATACGGCGGGGATTCGGAAGAAGACCAAGCTGAATTCGTCAGTTGAGTATTTTTCGCGTATTCGTTCGTTGGATTCAATCAAGGATGTGGATATTGTCTTTATGGTGATCGATGCTGCGGAGGGGCCGACTTTGCAGGATAAGGCAATTGCGGGCGAGGCGGCTAAGCTGAACAAGCCGATCGTGATTGTAGTCAACAAGTGGGACTTGGCGTTGAAGGCTTGGGAGAATGACGAGATCGATGGCTTCGAAACGGAGAAGGATTTCCGGATTGCTTTCGAGAAGGGACTGCATCGGGAGATCTTTTTTACGCCGGGTTCGCCGGTACGGTTTGTTTCGGCATTGGAGAACTATGAGATCGAGAAGATGCTTTTTGAGGCGCGGCGTTTGGATAAGCGCTTGAACAAGAAGATTTCGACGGGGCGTTTGAATAACATGCTGGGCAAGCTGACGCGTCGGATGCCGGCTCCGAAGTCGGACGGGAAGCGGTTTCGGATCTTTTATGCGGTGCATGTTTCGAATCGGCCTTATCGTTTGAAGATGTTCTGCAATGATTCGAAGAAGCTGAAGGATAGCTACAAGCGATTTGTGCAGAAGGAGCTGACGGAGGAGTTTGGATTGGAAGGGTGTCCGTTGGTCTTTAACTTAGTGAATAAGAAGAACCCTTACGTGGCGGATGAGGATTGATCGGGTTTTGGTTTTTGGGTCCGCAGATTAACGCAGATCTTTATGTTGGGCTTTGGAGGATTAATCTTTTGGAACTTGGGGGAGGAAGATACGGAGATCTTGGTTCAATCGAGTTATGAGCGCGAAATTGATTTTTATGGGAGCGGATGCGATTGCGTTGCCGGCTTTGGAAGCGGTGGCTTCGGGGCGGTGCGGGGATGTGGATATCGTGGCGGTGTATACGCAACCGGATCGGGCTCGAGGGCGCGGGAAGAAGGTGGTTCCGAATGCGATCAAGATATGGGCGCTAGAGAGAGGGATTGAAGTGCGTCAGCCGGAAAAGCTGAAGAAGGCTGAGCGGCTGGAGATCGAGGCGATGGGGGTGGATGCGATTTTGGTGATGGCGTATGGGCATATGCTTTCGCAGAAGCTGATTGATACGCCTCGCTGCGGTATCCTGAATTTGCATACGTCGCTTTTGCCGAAGTACCGTGGGGCTTCGCCGATTCAGTGCGCGACTGCAAGTGGCGACTTGGAAACGGGCGTGAGTTTAATTCAGATGGTTCGCGAGATGGATGCGGGGCCGGTGATCGATGTTGAGAAAGTGAGCATCGAGAGGTTGGATACGGCTTTGGATGTGGAGCATAGCTTGTCGGAAGCGTGCGTGCCGCTTTTGGAAAGGAATTTGCCGAAGGTGTTGGCGGGAGAGTCGAGTGTGGTCGAGCAGGATTCGGATGCGGCGACTTATGTGCGGAAGTTGGGCAAGGAGGATGGCGATTTGGATTTTCGGGTTTCAGCGGAGGTTTTGGCGAAGCGGGTGAATGCTTTATTTCCGTGGCCGGGGACTCGGCTTTCGATTGGGGATGTATCTATAAAGTTGGGACTGGCGGATTGGGAGGAGGCGGATTCGGGGAAGGCGCCGGGGACGGTTTTGGATACGGGAAAAAGTGGGGTGAAGGTGGCTTGCGCGAGCGGCGTTGCGGTTTTTAAGAAGTTGCAGCGGCCGGGGGCGAAGATGTTGGAGGCGGATGATTTTTGTAGGGGATTCGAAATTGGGGTGGGGACGGTGATTGAGTCTCGGGAGATGTCGCGGTTGGTGCAGTAGGTTGCGAATTGGGTACGCGATCAGCGACCATACACGTCAGGTTAAATACGCAAGCTTATGAAAGTTAGAGCCTTAGGACGAAAAATACTTCATTTAAGGAGCGCTTTTGCTCCGAAAACCCTCAAGGTCGTCGAGGATGGAAAGTCTCATACCATCCTCGGCGGGCGTCG
>JBCCZW010000264.1:0-6383 GCA_039186805.1 Verrucomicrobiota bacterium | reverse complement strand
CTTACATCCTCATCCACGAGAAGAAGATCTCTAACCTCAACGATCTCCTTCCACTGCTCCAATCAGTGGCTAAGACGGGCAAGCCTTTCCTTCTCATCGCAGAAGACATCGAAGGCGAAGCTCTTGCAGCTCTCGTTGTGAACAAGATCCGCGGTACGCTCAACATCTGCGCGGTTAAGGCTCCTGGCTTCGGCGATCGTCGTAAGGCGATGCTCGAAGACATCGCAGTTCTCACTGGCGGTCGTTGCATCACTGAGGACCTCGGCATCAAGCTCGAGAACGTTCAAGTTTCCGACCTCGGTCAAGCGAAGCGCGTGACCGTCGACAAGGAAAACACTACGATCGTTGAAGGTGGTGGATCTGCAGCCGACATCCAAGGCCGCGTTAAGCAAATCCGTCGTCAAATCGAAGAAACTTCTTCCGACTACGATCGCGAAAAGCTCCAAGAGCGTCTTGCGAAGCTCGCTGGTGGTGTAGCAGTTATCAATGTTGGCGCTGCCACTGAGCCGGAAATGAAGGAAAAGAAGGCTCGCGTTGAAGACGCTCTGCACGCGACTCGCGCTGCGGTTGAAGAAGGTATCGTTCCTGGTGGTGGTGTTGCATTGCTCCGCGCGTCTAAGGCGATTTCTTCTCTCGAGCTCGAAGGCGACGAAGCGATCGGCGCTCAAATCGTTCAGACTGCAGTTGAAGGTCCTCTTCGTCAGCTCTGCTCAAACGCAGGCGTTGAAGGTTCTGTAGTGGTAAAGGAAGTACTCGCAGGTGAAGGCAACACTGGATACAATGTGGCTACCGACACTTACGAAGATCTCCTCGCTGCAGGTGTGGTTGACCCAACTAAGGTGACTCGCTCTGCTCTCCAAAACGCAGCTTCTATCTCCGGTCTTCTCTTGACGACTGAGTGCATGATCACGGACATCCCTGAAAAGGAAGCTCCTGCTGCTGCGGGCGGTCACCCAGAAATGGGCGGCATGGGCGGTATGGGCGGCATGATGTAAGCCGATTTCCACTACGCTTATTTAGCTTTAAGGAAGCGGTCTCCGGAAGGGGGCCGCTTTTTTTTAGGAGGCTGGAGGTAGGAGATGCGTTGAGGATGGGCTCTATTTTTTGTCCGCAGATTTTCGCAGATTTTTATGGTGGGCTCTGGAGAGATTAATCTTTTGGGGAGTCACCGGACTCACGTCCGATGCTACTTTCGGAATGTAACATCGGGTGTGAGCCCGATGGAGGTTTTGAGGTTGTAAGATGAGGGGTTCTGGGGGAGCTTATCCTCAGGAATTTCAACTATGGCGAAGATCGAGCTTAGACAGTTGCCTCGGCTTCCACGCGGAGCGTATCAGGGTTTAGCGATGGTTCATTGGATCTATTCAATGAACCATCGTGAGACGGGTTGGTTAGATGAGGTGTTTCATTTGAGGTTTCGCGAGTTGTCTTGTCATGTGTTGGGACGTTATGGGTGTGTAGTTCCGGCGTATTGTTTGATGCCGGATCATATGCATCTGCTCTGTATGGGAATCTCAGATACGAGTGATCAGTATTTGATGAATAAGATGCTGAGGCAGGAATTGGCGAAGACGTTGGAACCAGTCGCGATGGAGCGGCAGCCTTATGATAATGTGCTACGGGAGGGTGAACGAAAGAGGAGAGTGTTTGAGGGGACGGCGAATTATGTTTTGGAGAATCCGGTGAGGAGAGAGTTGGTTGAGGACTGGAAGGCGTATCCGTTTTCTGGATGTTTAGTGCCGGGGTATTTTGATTTAGATCCAAGAAAAGAGGGGTATTGGGAGTTGTTTTGGCGGATCAGACAGAAGTTGGTGAGGGAGTGATGGGGGCTGGGGATTCATCGGACTCACGTCCGATGCTACTTGTTTATGATGTAGCATCGGATGTGAGTCCGATTAGTTAGAGGTGCCTCAGCTCAAGACGTCCTTCACGATGTGGCCGTGGACGTCGGTGAGGCGGAAGCGGCGGCCTTGGAATTTGTAGGTGAGGCGTTCGTGGTCGATGCCTAGGATGTGGAGTAAGGTTGCGTGGAGGTCGTGGACGTGGACGGGGTTTTCTGTGATGTTGTAACAGAAGTCGTCGGTGGCTCCGTGGGTCATGCCGGGCTTTACTCCGGCTCCGGCCATGAAGATGGTAAAGCAGCGGGGATGGTGGTCGCGGCCGTAGTTGGTTTCGGTAAGGGTACCCTGGCTGTAGATGGTGCGGCCGAATTCGCCGCCCCAGATAACCAGGGTATCTTCGAGGAGACCGCGTTGTTCTAGGTCTTCGATGAGAGCGGCGGTCGGTTGGTCGGTGTCGTAGCACTGGCCTTTGATCTGTGTTGGCAACGTTTTGTGTTGGTCCCAACCCATATGGAAGAGCTGCACGAAACGAACGTCGCGTTCGATGAGACGGCGAGCTAAGATACAGTTGTGGGCATAGCTGCCTTTGCGTCGGGCGTCGGGACCGTAGGCTTTGAAGGTGTTTTCGGGCTCGTCGTCGAGATTGGTGAGATCGGGGACCGACATTTGCATGCGGTAGGCGAGCTCGTATTGGGCGATGCGGGTGGAGATCTCGGGATCGCCGAATTCTTCGAAGTGCTCTTGATTGATGGTATTGAGGTCATCGAGCATTTTGCGACGGATTTTGCGGTCCACGCCGTGCGGATCGTTTAGATAGAGGACTGGGTCGCCCATACCGCGGAATTTGACGCCTTGGTGAGTTGTAGGGAGAAAACCACTACCCCAGAGTCGATCATAGAGGGGTTGTCCACCGGGGCGGCCGCTGCCGCGGGAGAGCATGGCGACGAAGTCAGGGAGGTCTTTGTTCATGCTGCCGAGGCCGTAGGAGAGCCAGGCTCCGAGGGAGGGACGGCCGGCGATTTGCGAACCGGTTTGGAAGAAGGTAATCGCGGGGTCGTGATTGATGGCTTCGGTATGCATCGATTTGATGAAGCACAGCTTGTCGGATACGCGGGCGATGTTGGGCATGAGCTCGCTGACCCAGGCGCCGCTTTGGCCGTGTTGTTTGAAGTCGAAGATGGTGGGGGCGATGGGGAAGCGCTTTTGACCGGAAGTCATCCCCGTCAGGCGTTGGCCTTGGCGGATGGAGTCTGGCAGGTCGACATCGAACTGCTTCTTCATGGCCGGCTTGTAGTCGAAGAGATCCATCTGGGAGGGAGCTCCTGACTGGAAGAGGTAGATGATGCGTTTGGCCTTGGGCGGGAAGTTGGGGAAGGCAGCTTGTGGAGTGGCGGCCATGAGGTCTCGTCCGATAAGGGAAGAGAGGGCGGCAGCTCCGATGCCGGTAGCCGTCTTGCTGAAGAACTGACGGCGATTCATGATCATGTGGGATTCGGAAAGGGGGTTCATGGCTATTGCTTGGTTACAGTTTCGTCGAGGTTCAGCAGGACGTTGGCGACCATCGTCATCGCAGCGAGGTCGTGCAGTTGTAGGCTGGGGTCGGCGGGAGCGGCTCCGATGGACGTGAGCGACTTGGTACGCTCGGGTGAACCGCGGTAGTAGTCTTGATATTCGCCGAAGCTCTTTTCGAGAAGCTGCAGTGTATTCGTTTTTGGAGGACGAGCGAGGACTGCTTTGTAGCCAAAAGCGATTTGCTCGGCTGGGGTGTCGCCTCCTTCGAGAAGCATGCGTTGTCCCAAAAGACGTGCGGCTTCGACGTATTGGGGATCGTTCATGAGATTGAGCGCTTGGAGCGGCGTATTCGTGCTGCTGTGACGGACCGAGCAAACCTCGCGAGCGGAGTTGTCGAAGTTCATCATGGAGGGAGGCGGTACGGTGCGGCGCCAGAAGGTGTACAGGCTTCTTCGATACAGATCGTCGCCGGCGCCGACTTTGTATTTGTAGCCTTTAGCTTCGACTTCTTCCCATAGACCCTCTGGTTGATAAGGCATGACAGGAGGACCTCCAATGGTGTCCGCCATGAGACCCGAAACGGCAAGGGCTTGGTCGCGGAGGGCTTGGCCGTAGAGGCGAAAACGTGGACCGCGGGCGAGGAGCTTGTTTTTAGGATCCTTTTCGAGGAGTTGGGGGGTGACCTTCGATGACTGGCGATAGGTGGAGCTCATCACAATGCGTTTCTGCATCGCTTTAACGTCCCATCCGCTGGCGATGAATTCGTTGGCGAGATAGTCCAGTAGTTTTGGGTGAGTGGGAAGCTTGCCCTGGGAGCCGAAGTCTTCGGGCGTTTCTACGAGGCCGTTCCCGAAGTACATTTGCCAGTAGCGGTTGATGGTGACGCGGGCGGTGAGGGGATTCTTGGGCTCGACGAGCCACTTTGCGAGGCCTAGACGATTTTGCGGCAGGTCTGGGCTCATTTGCGGCAGGGCAGCGGGAACGCGAGGGTCGAGCTCTTCGCTCTTATCCGGCTGTTCATAGGCTCCTCGACTGAGGAGGTAGGTTGGGCGGGGCGTATCCATTTCTTCCATTACGCTGACTTTCACCACGTGTTTCTCTTCGAAGGCGGAGAGTTCATTTTCACGCTTTTTCTGAAGGTTCGCGAGACGCTGGGCTTCTGGGGTTTCTTTAAACCAGTGGATCTTGAGAGCTTCCCGAGAGGGCTTGTTGGCGTTTGCGGCCAGAGGCAGCTTGGAGTCGATCTGGTGGAGGAATGCAATCTGAGCGGCATCGAGATCCTTATCATAGATCTGTACATCTTCAATGAGGCCGTCTGCGAAAGTGGCGTCTCTCAGAGTTTCTCTTGCATCCTTGGCGCTTCTCGCTCCGATGAATAGAGTACCTTCGTAGTTGAAATTTTCTGACATCGTGTCCGAGAGAGTTTCGGTTTCTAAGGGTTGGCCGTTCAGGTAGAGTTTGACTCCGGAAGCTTTGCCCGAGCCATCCCAAACGACGGCGAGTTGCGCCCAGGCTTTTCTCTCGATTGCCGATTTGGATACAACTTCGATGTACTGTTGTTGGGAGGAATCGTATATTATTTTGAACGAGGCTCTGTAGTGATGTCTATCGCCTTCGTCTTCCAGAAGAAGGCGGTAGCCTTTGTCTGACTCCTCGTAGACATAGGCGAGGAGCGGTCTGTCTGAGCCGGAGAAATTTTTTGGCGATTGGAAACGTAGAGTCCAAGTGCGAGGCGTCGCCGTGCTGAAGCCTGCTTGATGAGGCGCGCTGAGACTTGCGAAGGTGGACTTATCGAATGCCAGCGCTTTGCCGTATTCCGTATCCACTAGAAATTGGTAGCGTTTGCTCCGGTTGCTGAGTCGTCCCTTTTTGTTAGGGTTGGCAACGTTGGGAGTGAGTTGTTTTTCGGCGGATTCGAAAGGGAAATGGATGGCGGGTTTTCCAATGACGCTTAGCGTATCCAAATTTTCCCTTTGTTGGTTTTCAAAGGAGCTGAGCCATTTTGAGAAGTCGTCTTCGCTAGAGTCTAGGAAGTCGCGCATTTCATTCTTTACCGAAGCGAGGGCGTGCTTGATTTGCTGGTGCTCTTTGGAGGTGCTCCCATGGTAGGTGTCCATATTGGGAACGGGAGCAACGGCGCCGTCTTTGCCGTTTTCGTTGATGTTGTTGAAAAAGGCGTAGAACTGGAAGAAGTCCTTTTGGCTCAGGGGGTCGTATTTGTGATCGTGGCAGCGGGCGCAGGCCATGGTGAGTCCGAGCCAGACCGTGGAGGTAGTCTCGACGCGGTCGGCGACGTATTCGACGAGGAATTCCTTGGGGATGATGCCGCCTTCGTTGTTGATGCGGTGATTGCGGTTAAAGGCGGTGGCGAGCTTTTGCTCGGGGGTTGGGTCTTCCAGGAGGTCTCCGGCGAGTTGTTCTATGGTGAACTGGTCGAAAGGCATGTTGGCGTTGTAGGCGTCTATGACCCAGTCGCGCCAGGGCCACTGAGTGCGGTAGATATCGTTCTGGTAGCCGCCCGAGTCGGCATAGCGGGCGGCGTCAAGCCAGACGAGCGCCATACGCTCGCCGTAGCGAGGGGAGGCGAGGAGGCGATCAACGAGCTTCTCGTAGGCTTCTGGACTTTCGTCGGCCAGGAAAGCGTCCACTTCTTCGGTGGTAGGCGGAAGGCCTGTGAGGTCGAGGGTAACGCGGCGAATGAGCGTTTCCTTGTTGGCGATCTCAGAAGGGGAAAGGGCTTCGTTTTCTAGACGAGCGACTATGAACTGGTCGATCTCGCTGCTGACCCAATCTTGATTGGATCGGGAGACGGCTGGAGGCTCGGGATTTTTTATCGGCTTGAAAGACCAGTGGGTGTCGTAGTGGGCCCCTTGTTCGATCCATTTATCTAGGATCTTCTATTCTTCGTCAGTGAGGGAGAGCTTGGATTCGGGTGGCGGCATCGCGTCCTCTTCGAAGGTTTCCCAGATACGCCAGTGGACCTCGCTCTCTTCGATATTACCTGGGACGATACCGATGAGACCGTCGAGG
>JBCCZW010000263.1:0-6401 GCA_039186805.1 Verrucomicrobiota bacterium | reverse complement strand
CCGAGTCCATCTTAGTTCGGTCTTGGGTTATTATCAGTCGGTAGTCGCCAGCGAGTGATCATATGGCCTCTATCTTGTTGGAGCTTGTGACATTAGCGTTTATGCAAGCTAAGAATACCATGCTATTAGTATCTCGGAGCATAGCCGCGAATCGCAACTAATTTCCTCATGTCATCTAGTCGACGCTAATGTTATGATGGTCGAGCGTGGCGCCGGTTTGCCGGTCGTATTCGGCTAGGTCTCGGTAGTAGTCGGCAATGGCTTGGAGCTCGCCTACCTGAGCATTCGCGAGTTCGGTTTGAAGATCGAGGACGCGGAATGTGAAACCAGTGCCGGCTTTCAGTTTCTTTTCTTCGGCTTCGAGGCTTTTCTCGGCCAGTTCTCTGGTTGACTTGGAAACTTGGATACGTTCCCAGCTTTTCTCGACGCGGTAGGCGGCGCTGTCGAGGGATACGAGGATGAATTGCTTTTGGCGTTCGAGATTGATCTCGGTTTGCTGGAGTTCCATTTGGGCGACCTTGGCTTGAGCTCTACGAGTACGGTTGCCCAGGGGCAGACTGAAGACGGCGCCGACTGAGTAGGCATCGTCGTTTTGGACGCCGAGTTGGCGGAAGCTTTGCTCGAAATCGTCGCCGGAGCCCTGAAGCGCGTAGGAGTAGGTGAGATCTAGCGAGGGCAATGCTTGGTTCTTACGGTTGCGGGCGGTGAGGGCGTCAATGTCGTGTCCGAGCAGCGCCTGCTGGTAGTCCGGGCGATTTTCGAGCGCGATGGCGTAGTCGGTTGCGGGATTTGTCTCGCGATAACTTGGCGTTGCGAGAGGAAGGGCTTCTATGTTCCAGTTGATGAGCGCTTCGATTTCGTCTGAAATGAGCAGCTTGAGCTGGTTTTGACTTTCTTTGAGAAGGCGCTCGGCAAAGAGGACGCGTTCTTCGCGGAACTTGAGCTGGGATTCTGCGGTGATGATATTCGACTCTGCCATTCGGCCGAGCTCTACTCTCTTTCGGTTGTCATTGACGAGGATTTCGGCGAGTTCTCGGCTTTTGATAACCACGTCGAGGTTGGCTTGGGCGAAGTTAAGGTTGGAGTAGGCATTGATCGTTTGGGTGACGGTATTGATGAGTTGGTTACGGTAGTCCCAGTCAGCGATTTGGCTTCCTTTTTGCGCGACGCGGATATTGAAGCGGGTGTTGTCTATGCGGAAGTTGCGCAGGAGGGGTTGGCGTAGGCGGATCGAGGCGTCGGCTTCGTAGTTGCTGAGAAAATCTTCGCTGGAGAAACGGGACTCGTCGTTGGCGAGGGTTAAGGTGTAGTTGGCTCCCGAGGACAAGTTGCCGTTGAGGCGGGTGACGAGGGAGTCGAATTCGCTGCGGGTATCGAGGGAGTCAGGAGTGCTCTTGTTTACGCTTGAAATGTAGTCTGCTTGGAAGTTGGGATCGTAGGCGCCTTTTGCGGACTCGACTTGCTTTCCAGCGATTTCGACGTCGATACGTTCGATCTGCACGGCGAAGTTCTTGGCTAGCGCTAGAGAAATGGCAGCAGACAGATCGATCTTCTGCGGTAGTTCTCGGTCTGCCTGCTGCGCTTGGATATTTCCATTTCCCAATAACACCCCTGCTATCAGAAAGAGACAGGGCATAAAAAAGTAGTTGAGCAAAGGTTGCATGTTTTGGTTGGGAACAGTCTGCTATCTGACTGACTTGCGAGATACCGGGTCGGCGCCGCGGCCTACAGTTTTGCTGAATTCACTCGCGGCGAGCAGGGTGATGGCGATTCCATCCCTACGCCATCGCTCTGCTCTCGAGTGTCATTGAAAATGGGTTACGATCTACTTGCTCTCTTCTTTGAGGACCTTGCCGTCGAAGAGATGAACGACGCGGGAAGCGTAGTCGTTGTAGCGCTCGTCGTGCGTTACCATGCAGATGGTGGCGCCTTCTTCGTGGAGGCTTTTCAGCAGATTCATTACGCGTTCGCCGTTGTGCGAGTCCAAGTTGCCGGTGGGCTCGTCGGCGAGCAGGATGCGTGGCGAACCTGCGAGGGCGCGGGCGACGGCTACGCGTTGTTGCTGGCCGCCTGAGAGCTGGCTTGGGAGGTGCTTCATCCGGTGAGCCATCTCGACTTTTTCCAGGGCCTCTTGTACGCGTTGTTTTCGTTCTTTGCTCGGCATGCCTCTGTAGACGAGCGGGAGCTCTACGTTTTCGTAGACGCTGAGGTCGCCGATCAGGTTGAAGCTTTGGAAGATGAAGCCCACCTCGCGGTTGCGGATTGTGGCGCGCGCGTTGGAAGAGAGTTTTTCGACGGGATTGTCATTGAGAAGGTAGCGCCCTTCGGTGGGCGTATCCAAAAGTCCGATAATGGAGAGGAGGGTCGATTTGCCGCAACCGGAAGGACCGGCGATCGAGAAGAACTCCCCTTGGCGGATCTCGAGATCGATGCCGGAGAGGGCATGAGTTTCGATTTCGTCTGTATAGAACACCTTCTTAATGCCCTCCATCGCGATGACTTGGGGGTTTAGCGAGGTATCGATGACGTCTTGTTCTGTGGCGTTTGCGCTCATATGCTAGTTGATTTTAATTTTATCGTGCTGTTCCCATTCTGAGGTATCTGAAATGATGATACGGTCGCCGGCGGCGAGTCCGTTTACGACTTCTATGTCGTTGACCGATGAGCGACCGAATTGTACGAGGCGTCGCTCGGCGATGTCCCCGTCATCGGCTAGAAAAGTGAAAATTCCGGTGTTGCTGTTGGCTCGCACGTAGGCGGGTCGTTTGACGTAGGTGATGTCGATGAGGTTTTCGATTTCGATGATGCCTTCGACGGTAAGATCCGGGCGAGCGCCCTGCGGGAGGGTTTCCGTCATGTCGATATCGACGGCTACGGTGCCTTCACTGACGTTGGGATCGACGCGAACGACTTCGCCTTTGACGATTCCGTTGCGGGTATCGACGTCTGCCAGCTGACCGATGACGACGTCCTTGGCTTGAAGTTCAGGGATCTTTACGACGGCTTTGAGGCTCTTGGGATCGACTACTTGAGCGAGGCTGTTGCCGGGACCGACGCGTTGTCCGGCTTCCACGGCGACGCGCTGCAGAACGCCCGTGGTGCCGGCGCGAACGGTGAGGCCTTCTAGTTGCTCTTTGAGGAGAGCGTAGCGAGAGCGGCTTTGATCGACTTGGGCTTCGCGGGCTGCGATTTGGGTTTCGATCGAGATCTTGCGGCTATCGAGGCGTTTATTTTCCAGTTCGAGGCGACGGTTGAGTTGGTCGACTCGGGCATCTGCTCGCTTGGTGTTGAGTTCGGACTCAAGACCTTCCTTGAAGAGTTCGCGCGTGATTTCGGCTTCGAGCTGGTTTTGTTCAAGGTCGGCGGAGAGTTGAGCGATGGTAGACTCCAATTGGAGGACGTCGCTTTCGAGCTGGACTTTGTATGCGGTGAAATTGGCTTCGGCGGCGAGGAGCTCGAGATTGGCGTTTTGGGTTTGCTGGACGAGGTCGGGGTTGGACAGATCGAAGAGGATGGTGTCTTCTTCAACCATTGTGCCTGGGAGCAGGTGAACGCGCTCTATGCGTCCGTTGGTGCGGGCGGAGATCCAGTAGACGTCCTTGGGGGTCAGCGTGCCGATGCCGCGGACTTGGCGAAGCATGGAGCCTTGCTTTACAGAACCGATCCAAACGGTGTCTTTTTCTACTTCGATCGGGCCTGGGTCGTGCTGAAATAAGAAGACGACAATGGCTGCGAGGACGATTGTTCCTGCAACCGCGAGAATGCGTTTTTTGCGTTGAGCTTTTCGGGCGAGATCTGGTCTTTCGATATCCATCTGAGAGAGTGATGTCGGTTACTACCGCACTAGGCGTGCCACGGTTGCATGCGTATGCGTAAGTTGTTGATTGTGAGTAGAAAGAAAATTTAATCGTATTTCGCGACTGTTTTGAGAGGGGGAATCCGTTTCGTAAGCGGGACGATAGAAATCCCAAAATTGGGACGTCTGGGATTATGGATTTGCAAACTGGGTGCCTGGAGTTTGAATGCGGGCTGCTGTTTACCCCTGATGAATAAAGTGCTAGTCGTATTTGGCGTATCCGTTTTTTTGTTGCTGCTCATTCTGGTTTTTGGACCGCGGGTGAAGGTGGGCGCAGTGAGCGCGCCTCAAGTACCTCATGGGGATTTGGATGCGTATTTGGCTCGCGCTGAGGGCCGGTACGACGACATCATCAAAGGAGTTGAGAAGCGGATAGTATGGGCGGACGCTTCGTTGAAGGGGAAAACTGAATACGCCGTGGTCTACATCCATGGTTTTGGGGCGAGTTCGCCAGAGACGCGCCCGTTTGCGGATCGAGTAGCGGAGCGATTGGGAGCGAATTTGTTTTTCACGCGATTGAGCGGGCATGGAAGAACGAGCGAGGCGTTTTCGAAATCTAAGGCGGCTGAGTGGCTGAGCGATGGTTTGGAGGCGTATGAGATTGGGAAACGGCTGGGGGATAAAGTGGTGGTTATCGGGGGTTCGACGGGAGCGACGGTTGGCCTTTGGGTAGCGGAAAGACTGGGTGAGGGAGCGCTAGAGGCTTTGGTGATGATGTCGCCCAATTTTGGGCCGAAGGACGCAAGGGCCGAGTGGTTGAATGCGCCGTGGGCTAAGCAGGTGTTGCCGCAGGTTCTGGGCGATTCTTACTCTTGGAGTAGCGAAAATGAAGTGGCGATGAAGTATTGCATTTCGAGCTATCGGGTGGATGTGATATTCGAAATGATGGCTTTAGTGAGGAGGGTGAGAGGTTTGGATCTTGGAAAAGTGAATACGTCGGTTTTGTGCTTTTACTCGATGAATGATATCGTGGTGGATCAGTCTAAGACGATTAGGGTTTTGCGGCGATTGGGTGGGAAGAGGGTGGAGGCGATTGAGGTGCGGGACGCCTCTGATCCGAAGAATCACGTTTTGATGGGGGATATTTGGCCCTCTGAGAATTTGGATTGGATGGTGGAGAAGGCCGTGGGCTTTGTTGGCTGCGATGAGGGGTAGTTAGGGCTTGGTTTCCGATTCTGTCTGGTAGGAGGCTGCTTCTTTTGGGATAGAAGATGAGGATGGAGATGGAAGATAGAAGAGTTTTCTTTGGGTGGGAAGAGGCGGCTGCTATTAGAGTTCGAATTTGATGCCGGCGCGGGCGGTCCAGGGGATTTGGCGGATATCGATCGGGTAGAATTTCGAGCCTTCGATGTTTTCGAAATTAGGGGAGGATAGAAGGTTGGTGATTTCTAGGAAGTAGCGCCGCTTTTCATCAGGCTTGTAGCTGATATCTAAACCGAAGCGCTCTTGTTCGATCTGGTAGGCGTCTTCCCAGGCGTCGCTACTGAGGCGGGCGAGCATAGGTTCGTTGTGCATATAT
This sequence comes from Verrucomicrobiota bacterium, assembly GCA_039186805.1. GTDB lineage: Bacteria > Verrucomicrobiota > Verrucomicrobiia > Opitutales > Opitutaceae > JBCCZW01. The sequence continues at coordinate 1,026 of JBCCZW010000263.1, read as the reverse complement.
TTGAGTTGGAAGAACCAGTGTGGGCTGTCGTAATTGAGGGTGGCGTCGATGAACGATTCGGAAGTCCAAGGTAGGGGCAGGAGTTCTCGAGGCCGATTTGGGTAGATGATCTCGGAGTCTTGCCAAGTGTAGGTCGTGTTCAGGATCAGGCCTTTGGGCATAAAGGGAATTAAATCGAGTGGCTGTTTATGGGTGAAGCGGATGCCTTGATTCTCGGCTGAGGCCGAGTTTTGCTTGGTTTGCAGATTGAAGCCGTCGAACTCGCCGCCGGATATGATGGAGCGGCTGACGAAGACGACATCTTCTATCGAACGATCGAAGAGCTCGATGGAGAGCATTGCCGTATCCGAATAACGGATATCGAAGGACAGATCCCAGTTTGAGTAAAGAGTGGGACGTAGGTCTTCGTTTCCCTCGGAAATGAAGCGTTGTTGGAGGTCGATGCTGCGGGAGGGAACGATATCGGAGTACCAAGGGCGCTGAATGGTTTCGGTGTAGGAGCCGATGATGGTTAGATTGTCGTTCCAGAGATAGCGGAAGTGCGCGTTTGGAAAGGCGTTGCCGAAGTTCTTTTCCCCGATCGAAGCGAGGGTGTCCTGATATGAGCCGTCTTCGGCAATGAGCACTTGGGAGCCGCGGAAGGACACAGTCGCGTCTTCGTATCGGTAGCCGAGAATGTACCGCCACTTTTCATTTTCCCAATTGATCATTCCGTAGTACGAATCGACGATCTCGCTGGCTTGGTAGGTGTTGGGGTCGCTGTCTTCTTTGCTTCGTCGGAAATTATAGTCGAAGCTGGCTTCATTCGCCGAGAAGTAAGAATTGACTTTTTGATGATCTGGGAGGGTGTGCAGATTGTAAGCGTCGAAGAGGAAATCGCTGTAGTGGCTATCGGAGAGGGCGCTGGATAGGAAGTAGTTTGCGTGGCTGCTTGTGCAAACGTAATAGAAGCTGACTGAAGTGGATACGTTCTCGTCGCGGTCGCGACTTATTAGCCATAAATTGAGGTAGCTAATCTAGTGTTTG
>JBCCZW010000262.1:0-6405 GCA_039186805.1 Verrucomicrobiota bacterium | reverse complement strand
GTCGTGAGAATGTCGCTTTGGTAGGAAAAGTCTTCTGCGGCGACGATTCGAATGGTGGCTTCCTGCCCAGCGAGGAATTGGAAACTGGTTTGCTTGACGCCCAGGAAGCTGATGAGGCCGATGCTGAGAACGGTGAGTGCGAAGACGAGCACGCTGATTGAGCGGCTTTCCTCGAGAAAGCGTAGGAATATGGAGGAAGACTCGGTCTTTCTCTTGCGCTTTTTCGACGAAAATCGTGCCCAAAACGCTTTGAACTGCTCTGAAAGAGGCATTGCTCGGTTTGACGTTAGATGCCGGAAAAGATTCAAAAAGGCGAGTCGGGACAAGCAAAACTTGTTCCTACCCTTGTAGGGCTTACTTGCTTTCTTGGTATTTATCGTAGGCTTCGATGATTTTTTGCACCAAGTGGTGACGCACTACATCGGTGGCATCGAAGGTGTGGAAATCTATGCCTTTGAGCGACTTAAGAATGTTTCTTACCTTCAGGAGACCGGAGGTCTTGGAGCGCGGAATGTCAGTTTGAGTTAAATCTCCGGTGATGACCATCTTGGACTCGTTGCCAAGGCGTGTAAGGAACATCATCATTTGCTCGGGAGTGGTATTTTGGGCCTCGTCTAGAATGACGAAGGAATCGCTCAAAGTGCGGCCGCGCATGTAGGCAAGGGGGGCGATTTCGATGACTTCGCGTTCGATAAGCTTCTCCACATCAGCGCGATCCATCATGTCGTAGAGCGCATCGTAGAGGGGACGGAGGTAGGGGAGGATCTTCTCTTGGAGGTCGCCTGGGAGGAAGCCAAGGGTTTCGCCAGCCTCTACAGCGGGTCTGGAAAGGATGATTCGCTCTACTTTGCCTTCCATGAGCATGGAGACGGCGGCCGCCATGGCTAGGTAGGTTTTGCCGGTACCCGCGGGGCCGATGCCGAAGACGATGTCGTTGCGAAAGATAGATTCGAGGTAGGCTTTTTGACCGAGCGTCTTTGGTATGACGCTTTTGTGACGCGTCTTGATGACGGTCGAGGTGTCGAAGAGGGAATGGAGCTCCTCCTCGCGCCCTTCGTGGACGCCTTCGACGACGTTGGAGAAGTCGCGTTGTTTGATCGTGAGTCCTTGGTCGCGGCCTTTTTGGAGAAGGCCGAAGATGGATTCGACTTTGGCGATCGTCTCGTCGGTCTCGGAGTCGACTTGGACCCAGGCGTCTCGGGACACCAATTCTACAGCGAATTTTTCCTCAATGAGGGTGAGGTTTTCTTCCTTATTGCAGTAGAGCTGAGCGAGTTGACGCGGGTTTTCGAAATAGAGTTTTTTGGATGACATTTTGAGACAAAGTTCGGATGTCGGAGGACAGGAGTCAGGTGGCGTTGGGCCTGGGGCATTCTCTGAGTCGTCGCCGCGGCCTATAGCGATTTGAGGCCTAGAGTTCGTCGGCGACTGAGCGGAGGCGGTCCCACATGCTTTCTAGCGAGGTGGGGAGAACGCGGGTGGAGCCGAGGACGGGCATGAAGTTAGTGTCGCCGCTCCAGCGAGGGACGACGTGCAGGTGCAGGTGTCGCGGGATGCCGGCTCCGGCAGCTTCGCCGAGATTGATGCCGATGTTGAAGCCGTCAGGGTTGAGGGCGGCTTTGAGGATTTTCTTCGCTTTGATGGAGCTGTTCATGAAGCAGATCCGTTCTTCTTCTTTTAGGTCTTCAAGGTCTGGCACTTCGCGATAGGGGAGTACGAGTAAGTGGCCGGCGTTGTAGGGGTAGCGGTTCATGAGAATGAAGCTCTCTTTTTCGCGGGAAATAATCAGCGTGGACTTGTCGTCATCAAGAGAAGGCAGGTCTTTGAAAGGGCGGCGTTCGGCAGGAGATTTTTCCTGAGTCACGTACTCCATTCTCCAGTAGGCGTGCAGAAAATTCATTAAGGCGGCAGGTGAAAAAGGGGGTCAGAATGGGGGGCGATAGGAGGCTTGTCAAAGCTGAGCTTGGGTGAAATGGAATGCGCCAATCTTCTATCGTCTATCCTCTTCTTCTATCTTCAATCGAGATGGTGGATGAGGATAGAAGATGTAAGATGGTTGATTTGTTGGAGGGTGGGGGCTTGCAATGGAGGGGGTAAGTGGTTTGGAAGCGAGTTTGTGTTAATATGGATTTATAGGCTGATTTTCATTCCGGTTGTCTTGGCCGCTTCGCCTAAGCTGATTTTCCGGATGCGAAAAAGGGGCGGTTATTCGGAGGCGTTTTCTACGCGGTTCGGCCAGGGGCTGGCGCTTCCAGAAAAGAAGGAAGGCGCGCGAAGGATTTGGATACAGGCGGTGAGTTTGGGGGAGATGTTGGCGATCGAGCCAATGTTGCGGGCTTTGGCTGCGGATGAGCGCAATGAGATTTTTCTTACGGCGACGACCTCGACGGGTTATGCGATTGCGAAGGAGAAGTACTCAGATTTTGTAGTGGGGCTCGCGTACTTTCCATTGGATTTTTGGCTTTTCAGTCGACGGGTTTGGAATGTAGCGAAGCCGGATTTGGCGATTTGCGCAGAAACTGAAATGTGGCCGGAACACATGCGCCAAGCGCGGAAGCGAGGGGTCCCAATGTTGTTGGTGAACGCTCGTTTGTCGGATCGTTCCTTTAAGTACTCACTGAAGCTGAAATCTTTTATCAGCGGAGAATTGGATAATTTGAGTTTTGTATTGGCAGGATCGCTACAAGACAGCGAGCGTTTTGAGGCTTTGGGATTCGATCAATCTCGGATCGAAGTGACCGGGAATATGAAGGTAGACGTTTCTATCGATCCGTTGCTGAGCGGAGACGATAGACGAGAGTTGAAGCGCTCATTGAAGCTGGGGGATGGCTTTTTGATTTTGGGTTCATCGACTTGGCCGGGGGAAGAGGAGATGATGTTGGAGGCGTACAGGAGGGTTCGTGAAATGCTGCCGGAGGCGAAGATGATCATCGTGCCGCGCCATGGAGAGCGTCGCGACGAAATTAGGGGAGTGATGGAAGAGCAGGCGTCGGGTTTGCGTTGGCATTTTAAGTCCGAGGGGATGCCGACAGAGGATATAGATGTCTTAATCGGGGATACGCATGGGGAGCTTCGCGGGTTTACTCAGATTTCAGACTTGGCGTTTATCGGGAAGAGTCTGCCGCCGCATAAGGAAGGGCAGACGCCGATCGAGTGCGGATTGCTCGGGGTGCCGATGGTATTTGGATCGGGTATGAGCAATTTTAAGAGTATCCACTCTAGATTGGTGGAGAGCGGGGCGGCATGTAAGGTGCGGGAACATGGAGAAGCGATTCAGGCGATTGTGGACTTGGCTCAAGACGCTGGAAAGCGGGAGGCAATGGTTCGGGGCAGTCGTAATTGGGCTTTAGCGAGCAAGGGCGCCCTGCAGCGAACTTTGACGAAGATACAGGAGTTCCTCGATCAGGTGAATTGATTCCTCAGGCTGGCGTTCATCTCGCCTTGACAGAACTTGGTATTTCGAGATTGCTTAGGTTTTATGGCAGACAAAGAAGACAAGTGGGAGGACAATAAAGCGGGTAAGTTTTACGTGGACCAGCAGTGTATCGACTGCGACCTTTGTCGCGAGACAGCGCCTGACTTCTTCACTCGAAACGACGACGAGGCCTATTCGTTCGTGCATTCCCAGCCAGAATCCCAGGAAGATATAGATCTTTGCATGGAGGCTCTAGAGGGTTGTCCGGTTGAGGCGATCGGCGACGACGGCGACGATTAAGTTCATCTCCTGACAATCTAATTTTTGAAACGCGATCCGTTTGGGTCGCGTTTTTTTTAGAATGGGGAGGAGCGGCCATGGGATTCGTGGACGATCTTGAGGAGGATTGAGCTTCTTTACCGAAAGCGTTTCCAGAGGGTTGGGGAAAAAAGGACGAGGACGGCGTAGAGCTCTAGGCGACCCATTATCATGAGAAGCGATAGGAGCAGCTTAGACCAGGGTTGGAAGAATGCGTAGGTTTCGGTGGGCCCGACTTTAAAGAAGCCGGGACCGATGTTGAACATGCAGGAGGTTACGGCGCTGAGACTGGACTCTACCTGGAGAGCGGGTTCGAAAGAGGAGAGAATGATGACTCCGGCAAAGAAGAGCATTCCGTTCATGACCAGGAAGGTCATGGTTTCGTGGGCGGTTGAATCATGGACGATGCGGTCGTTGATTCGGATCGGGCGGATGATGCGGGTGCGGAAGGAGCGTTCGATGGCAATTGCCGCCATCTTGAGGGCGAGCGCTGTGCGGAACACCTTGATACCGCCAGAGGTAGAACCTGAACAGCCGCCGATCACCATCAGGCAGATTAATATGCTTTGGGGGAGAATGGACCACGCGGCAAAGTCCTCAGTGGCATAACCAGTGGTGGTAAGGATTGAGGTAACGTTGAAGGTGGCGGCTCTGATCGCGTGTGGCCAGCTTTCGAATTCTCCTTCTAGTATAAGATTAATGGATACAACAGCGGAGGCGATGAGGAAGAGGCCGAAGTAGATATAGAATTCGGTATTTCTTTTGAGGTAGGCGGCATTTCCATTGATGATGCGGAGCTGGAGAAAGAAGCTCACTCCAGCGATTAGCATGAAGAGAATGCAGACCCACTCTATAAGTGGATTGTCGAAGGCAGCCATGCTTTCCGTTCGGGTGCTAAAACCGGCCGTCGAAACTGTGGTGAACATGTGGCAGGTGGCATCGAACCAACCCATTCCGACGATCCAGTAGGCGAGGGTGCAGAGAGCGGACAAGCCCAGATAGAGGTAAATGAGTTGGAGAACCGTTTTTTGGACGCGACTTTCCTCGAAGTCGGCGACGGAGCCGGAGGCTTCGTTGGCGTAGAGAATTTTCGCGTCAGCGCCTAGAAAGCCGAGTATGGCTACGAAGAATACGACGACGCCCATACCGCCAATCCATTGGCTGAGCGCGCGCCAGAAGAGGAGCGACTTGGGGAGTGATTCCAGATCCGAAAGGACGGACGCTCCAGTCGTGGTGATCCCGGAGGCGCTTTCGAAAATAGCGCCTGAGGAGCCGATGTGGGGGGTGAGGATGATGTAGGGAATGGCTCCGATTACGGAGGCGAGGATCCAGCTGAGGCCTATGACGGCAAGGGCCTCTTTACGGAAGAATTTGAAAGAGGCATTACGGCCTACCCAGAATAGAAGGAGCGCTGATGCGAGAGAAGTCGCGATGGAAGCCATGAAGGCTTCGCGGGCGATTAAGGCACTGGGACCGCTATCCATCCAAATCGACACGGCAAGGCACACTCCGAAGGCGAGGGTGAGTATGAGCATGATCATGCTCAGGAGGCGAGCGATGAGTTTGTAATTCATTATAGGATACGGATTAGCGTATCAGTTTGAGGAAGGATTTCATTTGCTCTTTGCCAATCACGGCGATAAGAGAATCGCCGGCGTGGAGGACGTCGTCGCCGGTTGGCATCTTAGGGCGGTAGTTGTGTTCGAGGCCGACGATAACGCATTCGTCGGGGAGAGGAATTTCGCGTAGTGATTTTCCGATTACAGTGGAATTGGGGCCGACGCGCGCTTCTATGAGCGTGGTGGTTTCGTCGCCTTGGTCACCGACCTCCATGTAGGGCTTTTTTCCGATGTAGCGGAGAATTTCGTTGGTGGCGGCGATGCGCGGCGAGACGGCTAGATCGACCCCTAGAGAGTCTTTGAGCTTGTCGAGAATTTCTAGGTAGTCGGCTCGGTTGATGGCGAGAAGGGTGCGGCGCGCTCCAAGCTTATGCGCTTGAAGACAGGTCATGATGTTATCTTCATCGTCTTTGGAGCAGGCTACGAAAAAATCTGACTCGCCGACTTCTTCCTCTTCTAGAACGCGGAGGGAGGTACCTTCTCCATGAATGATGGTCACTTGAGGGTGGGTTACGGATAGCTTTTTGCAGGTCGCGAGATCGCGCTCGATGATACGCAGCTTGAAGCGGGGATTGTTGAGCAGGCGGATGAGCGAGATGGAGATTTCGCTGCCGGTCAGCAGCGTCACGGAAATTTTCTGACTGCCTTTGGAGGTGGGGTCGAAAAGGGCTTGCGATTCGAAGATGGAGTCTGGGTGACCGAAGAGAGTGACTTCGTCGCCAGCGTGCAGAACGGAGTTGGCTTTGGCGACGATTGTTTTTCCTTCGCGAAAGATGAGGCCGACGCGGATGTTTCCTGGGAGCTTTTGCTCGTGAAGGGGCTTTCCGATGATGGTGGCTCCTTTTTGGACGATGACTTTTTTTACTTCGATTTGGCCGCGGCCGAAGTCTTCGACGGCTACGCGCCCGGGGTTGCGGATACGCTTTGCGAGCTCCACTGCGGCGAGAGCCTCCGGGTTGATCAGGTGATCGATGCCAAAGTGGCTTTGATGATTGATGACCGAATTGTCGCGGAAGGTGACGTCATGGATGCGGGCGAACGTGGTGCGCGCTC
>JBCCZW010000261.1:0-6408 GCA_039186805.1 Verrucomicrobiota bacterium | reverse complement strand
GTCAGTACGAACCAGAATTCGTCAAAAATTATGAGGTATCCTATAAGGGGGCTTTCGAAAATGGCTTATCATTCAGCTCCAATGTCTTTTATTTGGATTGGAAAGACCAGCAAGTACTAGAGCAAGCTCTGGGCAGTCCCTTTACCCGAACGGTTAACGCAGGGAAGTCTACCGTATACGGTGGCGAATTGGAGCTGGCATGGCGCAATACGCAATGGGATACGTATGCGACTTTTGGTTACAATCATTCTGAATTCGATGAATTCGTATCTAGCGGTAACGATTTATCAGGCAATGCATTCCCGAGCAGTCCAAGCGTGACGGCGGCAGTGGGAGGATTCTACAGCATCGACAAGTGGGTCTATGGCGCGGAGGTCAACTATCGGGACGGTAATTATACAAGTGTCGATAATGCGTTTGAGACCGACTCCCTGACTCTGGTCGACCTATCGGTTTCATACGAGTTCGAGAGGTTTACCGTTCGCGGTTTCGTAAACAATGCCTTCGATGAAATTATACAGGTCAACGAGACCTTCGTTATTGAGGGAATACCTCACGGCAATTTTACGGCTCCAAGAACGATAGGTCTGCAGGTGATGTTTGGATACTGACCGTTTAGGTTTGGCTCAGAGGATTTCGCGTAGCTGAACGGGTGTATTTTAGAAATAGGTACAGCAATCGGCGCGAAGAAACCAGGATCACTACCTAGAAGGCATCGACAGCGGCGCTGGTGATTCTTTAACAAGCCTGTCAAAACGCCTCGGCTCATTGCCTGCTAAGATCCATACGCTTCAAGCGCGCGACCCGACTTCTCGTTGCGACCGGCTTAAGTATCGGCGAAATCATTTTGTCTTGCGCAAGTACGACGCCGGTAGCTTCGCCCGAAAGCCTTGAGAAAGAGCTGAACCTTAACCTACGCGATTATGTGCGGGAAAAAGGGTTGACCCATCAAAAGACAGATTGACGAGGGTATAAAGGACGGTTGATCTGTCGTGTCTATTCGATAACCATAATGATGATAAGATGAAGATTCTAGCCATTGCCGCCACTAATCACGCAGACTCGATAAATAAGAGATTGCTGAGTTTTGCATCCTCTATCCTGCGGGAGGATAAGCCCGGACTGGAAATAGAAATACTCGATTTAATTGATTACGAGCTACCGCTTTATCGGCAGGATAGAGAGAGTGACAGCGGAGTGCCTTTAAAAGCGCAGGAATTTTATAACAAGATTGGTCAGGTTGACTCGGTGATCATATCGTTTGCTGAACATAATGGCGGTTTCACGGCCGTTTACAAGAACCTGTTTGATTGGATGTCGCGCATTGATCAAAATGTCTATCAAGATAAGCCTATGATCGTTATGGCTGCGACGCCAGGACCAAGGGGCGGAGCAGGGGTCCTCGGCTCCGTAGATATGATAGCTCCCCATTTTGGAATGAATGTAAAAGCGAAAGTTTCGGTTCCGGTATTTCAGGAAAACTTTAATTTCGAGACGGGTCAGATTACTAATGAGGGTATCCGAGAAGAAGTCTATAACGCGTTGCAAATGCTAAAGTAATAGAACCCAGATGCATTATTTTGCGCTCGCGCATGATTTTGGAATTCGGCTGTAATAGTCCTTATTTCAGAAGCCGCGATATGACTATTTTAGCTAGGCCTATAGCTTGCGAATTTATGTACTTATAGCTTAAGTATCATATCGATTTCGTTAGCTATTCATGGCTTAAACCTCAGCGAGAGCTTCTTCCGACATCAAGTCGATCAATGTGAGGATGCCTTTAAGTTGGTTCTCGTTGTTGAGTACGACGATCTTGCTGGTGCCGCCTCTCAAGAGGGTTTCAACGACCTCCGGTACGAGAGCGCCTTCGAGGATTGAGGGGAATTTGCGAACCTCGATTCTGCTGATGGGGGTATCAAGGAAGTCTTCCCCATTGCTTGATTTGATGCATTCGTAGAGGTCCTCCTTGAGGATCACGCCTTGAAACTCCTTGTTTTCGTTCACGACCGGGAACGTGCTGTGAGACTCTAGCTTGATCAGATCAAGGGCGTATCGGAGAGTATGAGATTGCTTAAGCGAGTGGACCTGGGCTCGCATGACTTCCCCAGCAGTCTTGGCAAGTAGCTCCTTGGGCAGGCTTTTGTTGACCGATTCGATCTTCGCTTGCGCGACATAGGTTTTGGCTGAGTGCTGAAGCATTTTCTCAAATGAGCCGCATCCTTGTATCATGCGTTCAAGTACGCTCTTTTCGAGGGCTATGAGGACTGTTTCTTCTTTGGCGACTGCGGTGTATTGCCAGATTTGATCCGCGAGCAAGGCGCGCTCGCCGAAGTGTCCGCCTTGGGTTAGCGATTTGATGACTTTTCCATCTGCATCGACAATTTCAATACAACCGCGCTGGATCATGTAGAAGCTGAAGGCTGGTTCGCCTTCGTTGAAAACGACGTCGCCCTCTTCCAAGAGCATTTCCGATAGGCTTGGGGAGTATCTTGGGTTGAGTAGATTGATATCTTTTGGGCAGACGAGCTCTAGGGTCCATTCTGCCATGACGCGGAGTTTGCGGTCGAATCCCGGCAATTTCGCGAGGTAGACCGTGCGCCAGAAGAACCAAGCCAATATTCCAGAGAAGTTTTGTCCCAGTACGTTGGCGACCGCGGAGCGATGGCCTAAGGAGGCAAGCTCGCCGAAGCCTCTGAACTTAAAGGGCTTGGTGTCTCTCGCGTGCATCACGCTGACGATATTCTTGCCCATCAGGGCGCCTTGCCGCATAGAGAATTGAGCGGTGGGCGGGCAATAGCCTCCCTTTATGAAGGGAACGTTCGCGCAGTCTCCGGCGGCCCAAAGGAAGGTGCTGTCGCTTACTTGGCAGTCGGGCCCGGTGGTGATTCTCCCTCTCTCCATGGGAGCTCCGAATTGCTGGCAAACGCTGGCGATGAGAGGATTGGGAGCGTTGCCGATGGTGCAGATAACGGTGTGGCTTTCGATGGCGCGCCCATCGCCCAAGTAGACCTTGCGAGCGGTGACCGACTTGACCCGCTGCTTTAGAATCACGTCCACGCCCCGCTTGGTGAGAATGTTCGCAGTGTAGCGCCCGAGCTTTTCGCTGAGCGTGGGAAGCAGCGCTTCTCGGCTGTGTATCAGGCTGACGCGGCATTCTTCGATACTGATGTTCTTGTAGAATCGGCAGGCAAACCGGAGCAGGTCGATCATTTGCCCTGCGGTTTCGACGCCCGAGTAGCCTCCCCCGACGATGACGAAGCTCAAGAGGCGCTTTCGTATTTCGGGATCGAAGGTGAGGTTGGCTTCTTCTAATCGCGAGATGGTGGTGGCCCGAAGCTTCATGGCGTCTCCCACGGTAGACATCAGAAAAGCGTGCTCCGACATGCCTGGGGTGCGCGATAGATCGACTTTGGCGCCTAGAGTCAAAACCAGATGATCGAAACGAATGTCGGTGATGCCTGCGAAATTTCCTACGTTTACCCGTACTGTCTTAGTCGAAAAGTCCACCGAATCCACATGCCCTTTGAATACCTCTGCGCCCTTGCAGAGTTGTCGAATGGGATTGATCACGACGCGCGGCGATAGGGAAGCGCCCGCGACTTCCGGAAGCATAGGCTGAAAGACCATGTAGTTTTCTTCCGATATAATGGCGATTCGGGTGAACCGGAGCTTGCTGCCAAGCGCTTTCGCGATCGCTTGAGCGCAGTAAACGCCTGCGAAGCCTCCGCCCAAGATGACGACTTCATAGAGTTTTTGCGGTTTTTTGATTCCTGAAGGTTGAGAATGGGGCATGTTGCGGCGTGTCGATTATCGGTTTAGGACGATGATGGAAGCTGCACAAAGGGCGCCAACTGCGAGTCCTGGCCTTTTGTCATTGAGTAAGCAGTTTGGGCAAAATTCAGGAGACAACTAGAATCCGATCATTCGCGTGATATCCTCATGCATAGCAGATCGCCAGAGATTTGGTTTTCGGAACTTTAGGCGAAGTAAAAATCCATCTAGAATGCCGGGCCTTTCATTTTTTATGACTGATTCTGAGTACCACTTATCCCGAAACCTCGAAAATCGCCATTGCGCGTGAGCGCCGCTCAAACGCAACCCCTTCCGCTTTCGCTAGTAGGCTACGGCGAGACATGTGGGGCTGAGCGAGAGCTTTGTCGACAGCTTGGTTTACGATCTTGACGGTCGAAGTAGTTGCGATTTTGAAAGGTTTGCGGTTCAGAATTTGGATACGATACGCTCAAGACGTCCTTCCAATAGGTTCTAGTTAGACTTCACGATGAATTCGCAAACGGTATATGACTCAATTGTAGTAGGGGCCGGTCTCGCTGGTCTCGCAGTTGCGACTCGACTCAGTGAAGCAGGGCAAAGCGTACTCATGCTTGAACGTTCTGATCGAATTGGCGGTCGTCTTCGGACGGACACCTTGGACGGATTTCAATGCGACCGTGGGTTTCAAGTGCTTCTGACGTCTTATGCCGCGTGCAGAAGACTTCTCGATTACGAGAGCCTTCGGCTCGGTCGATTTGAGCCCGGAGCCTTGTTGTGGAATGGGAGCCGTTTTGATTTGGTGGCGGATCCTCTCCGTAAACCAGGCCTTGCCCTCAAAACGCTACGGAGCAAATCAGGCACTTTACTGGACAAGCTACGCATAGCGAAGATGGCGATCGAACTTAGATTCAGTTCGATAGGCTCGATCTATGAGAAGCCTGAATTTAGCTCCCTGGAATCTCTTCGGAGAAGAGGGTTCAGTGAAGGGATGATCGCGCTTTTTCTGCGTCCCTTTTTCTCGGGCATTTTCCTTGAGCCAGATTTAGCCAGCTCGAGTCGTATGCTCGAATTCGTGTTCAAGCGCTTTGGAAGCGGGTATGCTGCCTTGCCTGCAGGGGGCATGGCCGATATCCCGAGGCAGCTCGCGGAAAGGATTCCGTCGAAGCTCATCCGACTCGGTTACGAGGTCGATTCAGTAAGCGGAACCAGCGTTCGGACAGCTTCCGGGGAAAGTTATCAAGCTCGAAATGTTATTCTAGCCACGGACATGAAAGCGGCCTCTCAGCTCGTTGGAGAAATCGCTGATCGAGGTCACAATGGTACCCGATGCTATTACTTCAAAGCCAACCAATCCCCCTTGCCGCGTCCTATGATCGCGCTCAATGCGAGTGGAGAGGGCGCGATACAGAACCTATGCGTGCCGAGCGATATTTCTCCCAGCTACGCGCCGGAAGGGAAGAGTCTGATTTGCGTTACTATCAGCATGAATTCGGCGAAAGAGAGGGCGCAGATCGAAGAGGAGCTGAGGAATTGGTTTGGGCAAGAGGCTGAGAGCTTCGAGTTCCTGAAAAGCTACGACATTCCTTATTCGCTGCCGCGGCAATCTCCCGGCGATCTCGCTTTCGGCGACGCTCCGCTTCGGAGCGCGGAGGGGCTTTGGATTTGCGGGGACTACCGTTTCAGCAGTTCGATCGAAGGGGCCCTCAGGTCTGGCATACAGGTGGCGGAAGCTATTTTGGAGGGTTGATCATCGTTTCCTTGCAAAAGCCTAGTCCTGAAGAGTAATTCGACTTTTAAATGATCCGTTAGAGGGCGCAAATAATCCGTCTCGGGGTAGAATTTCGGTTCTTCGCTTTGCTAGCATCCTCTTTTCACAATGAAACACTCTTTGTTTATTTTCCCGTTGATGACGGCTTCTATGATGGGGTCGAATGAACTCGAGCTTGCCCGGACTTCTTTGATGGAGTGGGTTGAGGTTGAGAAAAGCATTTCTCAGGAGTCGCAATCCTGGATTGAGAAGGAGACCACGACGCTCGACCTAATCGCCGCGATGGAGAAGGAGAGCGAAGTCCTTAGGGAGCGCATTGAAGAAATGGACGCTGCGGCGACTGCCTCCGACAGGACCAGAGCCGAGCTGGTAGAGAAGGAAGCGACCGTCGACGAGCTGCAAGGCTTGATCAAAGAGTTTCTCCCTCGAATGGAGAACGAGCTTCGCTCATTGCGGCCCATGCTGCCGGAGCCTTTGTCTGATAAGCTGCAGCCTTTCTTTGGTCGTTTGCCTCTCGATTCGGACCGGACCACTTTGGGGATTGCCGAACGGATGCAGACTGTAGCGGGGATTCTCTCCACGATTCAGAAGTTCGACGAGAAGATCACGCTGGCGCTTGAAATGCGAGATTTGGCGGACGGCGAGACGGGAGAAGTACAGGTCTTGTATTTGGGTTTGGCCAGCGCCTACTACCTTTCTCCGAATGGAGAAGATGCGGGATTGGGCCGCCCGACCGCAGCAGGTTGGCAATGGTCCTCTGATCCTGAGCTGGCGGGTCGCATTGAAGAGGCGATCGCTATTTACGAGGGCGTTCAGCAGGAAGCTAAGTTTCTACCCCTGCCGCTTAAGCTGGAGGGCGAAGGATGAAG
>JBCCZW010000260.1:0-6409 GCA_039186805.1 Verrucomicrobiota bacterium | reverse complement strand
GCATGCTTTTCGGCAACGGTTCGAGGCGAGCGCGGCCCCGATCATCCCCATGGACCATTCAATACCGGAAAACGGAACTCGGATACGCGGCGAGCGAAATCGAAGAGCCAGAATATCCGCAACATCCTGGGCCCTTTCTCGAGCACGAAGACTATGGACTCATATTTTCAATCGAAGGACATCTGCACTACCGAAACCCCGCAAATCCCTCCGAATACGAAAAAGACAGAAAAGTGCCCGCTCGTTGGATCGACAGCCTTGAAACAGATTTCCAGGACAATCTTTGGCTCGCAAGCTGGTTCAGCGGCCTACACCGCTTCGACGGCAATTCCTGGATAAACTATACGACCGCGGACGGACTCGCCAGCGAGGAAGCCATGTACGTCCTAAACGGCAAGTTTAATCCGGGACTTTGGGTAGCCACACGCAAAGGCTTAAGCCGTTACGACGGCAAATCCTGGACAACCCACGCTCTTCATCCCTCGTTCGAATTCCTGCAAAATTCCGGATCCCTCGCAGAGGCCCGAACCGGAGAACTTTGGATGAACTTCAGCAACGAAAACTGGCTCCTCAATACGAAATCATCCAACAATGAAGTCCAAGAACTGCACCGTTGCACTCGCTATATCGCAGATGGACAAGAGCCCGACACCACGATCGTCAGCTACGATAGAGAGCTGAGCGGTCCCGCCAATGCCTATTTCTCTTGGAAAGGTCGAGACGCCTGGGACGATACACCCGAGGAGGACCTGGAATATTCCTACCGCTTATCTGGAGGAGAATGGTCCCCGTTCAGCCCCTCGACCGAAGCCACCCTTCGCGACCTAAGCTCTGGCGACTACACGATTGAAGTAAGGGCCAGAGACCGCGATTGGAACGTAGACCCAAACCCCGCAATCGCGACATTTAAGGTCATACCACCGCTCTGGAAACGCCCGTGGTATATTGCTTTGGTCGCGTTTACCCTACTGGCATTCGTCGCTTTCATAGTGGTTATCGTTCGTTTAAGACTGCAGCAGGCTGTCGCAATGCGTGAATTCAAGTTAGACTTCTTCACCAATCTTTCTCATGAGCTGCGCACGCCATTGACCGCAATCCTCGGACCACTGGAAAGTTCATTAGCGCGAGCCAAAGACCCTCAAGAAAAGAAGGAGCTCAATATGATATCCCGTAACGCAAATAAAATGCTGGGATTGATCAACCAGCTGCTCGAGTTCCGCAAAGTCGAACTGGGAATGCCCAGACAAACTCCGCAGGACGGCGAGATTATAGGTTTCATATTCGACTCCGTCCATTCCCTTAGCTCCATTTGGGAAAAAAAGGAGCAGACGGTCGATATAGATTCCAACCTTAAATCCCATCGATGTAGTTTCTACCCCGACGAACTCTCTCGCATCATCGACAACTTATTGTCCAACGCCATCAAATACACTCCAAATTGCGGCCGACTATCCGTAACAGTCAACATTGAAGCTGAAACCGACAACCATCATTTGTATCTAAAAATTAGCGACAACGGAATCGGAATTCCATCAGACAAGCTAATGCAGGTACTCGATCCGTTCTACCGATTGCCCTCCACAGACGAAAGAGAAACGGGTTCGGGCATCGGCCTCGCGCTGGTAAAAGATCTAGTCCACTTTTGGGGCGGTACGATAGAGTTGAATAGTTCGACGTCTGGTTCGAACCGAGGCACCAAGGTAGAGCTTGCCCTGCCGCTTATCGCTGCCGCCTCCTCACCGCCCGCAGACGACAAGAACCGGTCAACCGACAGAGCTGAAATTCCCTCGGAGCGATCCGAAGTTCCTCGAATTCTAATCGTTGAAGACGACGAGGATCTGCGCAGCTTCCTAAGAGATAGACTATCTAAGAAGTACGATGTCAGCGTGGCCGCAAACGGTCGCCAAGGAATGGATACTCTCGCAAGATCTTCTCACCATCTCATTCTCAGCGACGTAATGATGCCCGAAATGGACGGAATCGATTTTTGCCGGGCAGTAAGAGAAAACCAAGAAATATGCCACATCCCTATCATCCTACTAACCGCAAGAAGCGCCGATGAGCATTACGCGGAAGGTATCGAAAATGGGGCAGACGAATATTTCACCAAACCCGTGAAAATGTCGAAACTCATTGCCCGCATCGAAAACTTGTTAAAGTCGCGACGCCAGCTTCGCGATCTCTTCTCGAAAAAACTCCAGATCGAACCTCAGGAAATCGCAGTCGCATCCTTGGATCAGGAGTTTCTGACGAAAGCGATCAAGATTGTCGAAGAGCATATGGGCGCGACTGACTTTGACGTTGATAACTTTGCCCGAAAAATGGCTACTAGTCGCTCGACGCTCAACCGAAAGACGAAAGCGATCACCGACTGCTCACCCGCAGAATTTATACGATCAATGCGACTAAAACGTTCAGCTCAACTGCTTATATCTACTAACGTTGCAGTAGGTGAAATCATAACGCACTGCGGCTTCCCGGACGCCAGCAGCTTCAGCAGGTCTTTTAAAAACGAGTTCGGTCTATCCCCAGGAAGATATCGAAGCGAAAAGAGACGATCGGAAACAGATAAGCTATAAGCAATCGAGGACCAATAGCTCCCACTCCGCGATGAGGTCATGTCGCCGAATCAACTACCAGGAATCGAGCTTCTGGAATAGGTTACAAGGAAGGTCAGCTCACAAAAGAGCTGACCCATTCTCAAGCAACCAGATATCTACCCAGTAAATTAAAACCTAAACGTATTAGTAAATGTGATTGTACGTTGCGGCGCATAACGGACGCGTGAAACCATCCCCGCCAACTCTCCCCCTTGATGGAAAGACACAGGAATGAAATCGTCTTCCCCGGCAAACGCGTTACGAATGTTGATCTTCGCTTCCCATTTGATGTCCTTGAGCACTTTGAAATCGTATCCTAGCCAAAAATCGAAATTCTCGGTGGAATCATTTCGGTAAGGGTTCGCGATATCGCCTACAAGATTGCCATCTTCATTCGGTACCAAGGGATAATCCACGATCGCATCGCTTTCGTAACGGTAAGCCCCGCCAAGAGAAAGACCTTTCAATCCACCTTCTCGGAATTTGTAATTAGTTACCAGATTAACCCGCCATTCGCGTTGCTCAGGGGTCTGCGTTCCTTCAGCAGCGAGCGACGTGCGCAATCCCTGAAAAGCCGTCTCGTTCCATTCGCGCATCGTTTGCGGGGGATTGGTAACATCTGGGTCCGCAAAGCGCAAACCTCCCTCACGGGAAGGGTCCCATCCATAAAAGAACCAACTAGGCATTTCACCGATCGTCAAACCATCGTATCCCGGCACCTCCGTATCCAAAGTAGCTAAAATCTGTTCAGCCATAATTCGAGCGTTAGGGTTGACGTTCGTTGACGTAGTCTCCTGATGAGCGACATTTAGGCCGATACGCCACCCCGGAGTAGGATTGTAAACCAACTCCAATTCTACGCCCTCAGCTGAAAGATCCTCAGTGTCGGAAATCGACGCGCTATCGCTCGCGACATTCGTCACAAGACCTTCGGGGTCCGTCACGAAGCGAATATTATATAACTCCCTGGTAGCCTCCGGCGCAGAATCTACGATCGCTTGAGCGGCTGCGTACATTAATTCGCCCCCCGCATTGATCACTGGGTCCGGATCTCCGATTCCGGCCACAGATCCAATAATATAGGCATCGGGTCGCTGAGTCCAAAGATTGATAAACTGACCCGTGTTGTATCCACGAGATCTATTCGTCAAATTGGTCTCGAACCAGTTGAGGCGCGCAGACAGCTTTCGATCAAATGCGGTCAAGGTAAGACCGAATTCCGTCGTATTGCCACCTGGGTCCTCCAAGGATTGGCCCAGGTGGTTAACGCGACCCGCTTCAGGCCGGAAGTTTTCAGACTCGCCATAGTGAAAACTGAGATCGGACTTCCCAGGAAGATCTCCCCACTGCTTCGGCAAGTAAGCCACTACCCCCCAGGTCTCAGTATCGATATCCGCTGTCGATGCTTCCAAACTGCCGATCTCAAGCGAATCGAACAAAATCTCATTGCTCGCCTCATCTCGGTCGAAATCGATTTCATTAGATTTCCTAACCTCCAACTTGTCGCGCCTTAAACCGAGAGTACCCACGAGATTGCCGCCGAATAACTTGCTTTGCAGATTAATGGCCTGCGTATCGATGATATCCTCGCTCTTGCTGGCGTTAATCAGGTAAGCCGTCGCAGGTTCGGAAAACGTCTGTACATTCCCAAGACCATCAGCTCCGCCGATCCGCAGTATCTCCTCAGCTCCAGCCGGAGTATTTCCATTTGCCCGAGTGTTTTCGGTTCCTGGCTGGATACCGCCATTCCACATTGTATAATCGACAATTGTGTCCGTATCCCAAAGGTCGATACCTTGCACCGCCTGAACCGCGATATCAGAAAAATCAGCGACGTCAGGAGAAACAGGAGGTCCGATATAGATACGTTGGTTTATAAGCGTATTGAATCCAGTTCCCAATGGCTGATTCGCGAATCTGGAAAAAAAAGGATCCGTATGATGGAGCTCAAGCCTTCGAAAGTCCTTTTCGATCGTCTGCGTATTGACCAAACCAGTGAAGGTATGCTTACCCAACCAACTCAGCCATTTGCTGTCGAACCGCTCTTCAAGGTTGAGATCATAAAAAGCAGTCGCGCGAGCCGTTTTTCGCGTGTTATCGCGAATCTGCCGCCGGTTGTAACGAGTAAATACATACGGTCTAAGGTAATTCGGGTTCGGCTCGAGAACACCCTCCGCGGTCAGCGGAAGATGAGGATTCGAATCGATCGAAATTCCCGCGAACCGGTCTTGAAACGGCGTAAACGCATCGCTCTTGTACGACTGATAATCGTAAGCGATTTCGATACCGAGATTCTTCTCAGGTAAAAATAGACGGTCGAGGGAAGCGCTAAAGGTTTGGAAATCCGTATTCTGATCAGCCGTATCGCCTCCAATCATATTATTCACCCAATCGAAAAGCGTGCGGTCATTCAAACCCTGCTCTTCAACTCCCGTAGCGGAGTCCCCATAAAGGTGACGCAGACCAGCGGTATCGCGCATACGATAGTCTCGATAGCTATTTACATGATCAGGTCTCAAAGGGTGAACCACGCTTCCCTTTTTGGGCCAGTGGTTGCTTTGAAGATTCGACAATCCTGATACCGCCGCATCAGGATTAACGGCGTCGTATACCGCGATCGTTCCATAGGCGAAAAAGCCCGGAGAATTGACGCGCGGCTGGTCTATCGCCTCGGAACTACTCACAACCGTACCCTCTCCCAAGTCCAACACGATCCCTTCGGGAACTCCTGCCCAACCTTGAGTCAAGTCGTTGATATCCCGCATTCGAGAGTTGATGCCAGGAACGACATTCGGAGTTCCATCGTAGTATAGATCGTGGATCGGCTTGCCAGATAGCAACCAACCGCTAACCCAATCCGTCGGCGCAATTACGCTTGGGCGATTCGCCGTAATATCCCCGCTCTCAGTGTTAAAGCGAAAATGCGTACGTTCGTCCAACTTTAGCGCGCCAGCTATGAAGAGCCTATTATCTCTTTCGAATGCAGGCCGCTGCTTGTATTGCTGATCTTCATATAAGGCGGCCACCCGAATAGCGAACTTGTCTTCAATCAAAACCTTGTTGTAATCGATCTCCGTGCGGAAACTGCGATGCTCTCCGAAGCGTACCTTTGCCTGACCATGGTCCCTTCCGAGATTTGCCTTGAGTATCGAATGATTCACTACGCCTGCAGGACTGCCAAGGCCGAACAAGATTGCGTTTGCGCCCCGATTTATTTCAACGCGTTCGGTATTGTACGCATCGAAGCCGATATCGGTTAAAAAGTAACCCCTTGTAAGATCAGGGGCGCCTATCCCTCGCACGCGGAGATTTGTCTGAGGTTCTGCCCGAGCGTCGGCATCCGCCCCAACATCGGTTCCGCCGACGCCGACGCCAGTAAAATTGCCCAAGTCTCCACCCGCCTCAGTGGAGGTAGTATAGGAGAGCAGCTCGTTGAGGTCGTTTGCGCCTATGTCATCCAACATCTCCTTCGTAATCGATTGAACCGTGCTCGCAACATCACGGAGATTCGACTTGATTCGCGTTCCCGCGAGAGATTGAGTCGACATGTATCCAATATCCTCACTCCCCTCCACCACAAAAGGACTGAGTTCGAATACTTCGTCTTCCTCTTCGTTCTGAGCCATCCCGCTAGATATCACCGCAAATGACGTCATCCCGATAAGCCCACCCGAACCGACTATTTTTAATATATTATTCATTGATATTTTCTAGGTTAGTAGTCTTATATTTTTATAAAATGCGAACTCCGGGCGCTGATCCCAAAACTGAACGGCTTCCAAATCGATCTCGTAGATTCTCAGTGTCGT
>JBCCZW010000259.1:0-6409 GCA_039186805.1 Verrucomicrobiota bacterium | reverse complement strand
TGAGAGGGCGTCTATGGCCCAGGGTACGTTCATGCCGTCTTCTTCTACGGGTATGGGGAGGAGTTTGGCGTTGGTCTGTTTGAAGCTGGTGTGGGCGCCGAGATAAGTGGGAGATTCGAGCCAGACTTTGTCTTTCGGATGGAGGAGGGTGCGGGCGACTAAATCGAGTCCGTGTTGGCTGCCCGAAACGATGAGGATTTGCGAGGGATCGCAGCGAGCGCCGCGGTGGGTATTTAGGTAGGTGGCGATGGCTTGGCGGAGGGGCAAGTAGCCTTGAGGGTGTCCGTAGTGGATGAGAGAATACGGCGATTTGCGAAGGTAGCGGTTGTAGAGTTTTAGCCAGGTTTCGCGGGGAAAGGATTCCAAGTCTGGGACGCCGTGCGATAGGGGAAGGGGGAGTTTGTATTGGGCATCGCTTGAGGAGGAGGTGGTGAATTGGCGTGGATGGGGAGGTCGATTGGGAGGGGAGGTAGCTATTGTATTTTTAGATGAAGATGAAGATGGAAGATGGAAGGTGTCGGGGAGGGTGGGGGTGACGTAGGTGCCGGAGCCAGGGCGAGGCTCTGCATAGCCTTCGGCGATTAGCATCTCGTAGGCTTGATTGACGGTGTTGCGGGAGCAGCCGCGTTGTTGCGAGAGGAGACGGGAAGAAGGGAGACGCGTGTTGGGTTTTAGATCGCCGGAGAGGATGGCGTCTCTGAAGTGTTCGTAGAGGGTTTGGTAGAGGGGAGTGGGCATTTGAGTGTTTTTGTCCGCAGATCCTCGCCTATTAACGCAGATGGATTGAGAGATAGGCTCCCAGCATTTGCGATTATTTGCGAAAATATGCGGACTAAAATTGGTACTGTGAAATTTCCATTATGTGGACCTATTTATAGGTCCGATTTTGTGGTAGTGTTTTGGGGTATGAGTTCCGTTTGTTCAAATGAATTTGCTCCTAGTTCGCGATCGAGGGTGTATCGCATTCCGGCTCGGGGGCATTATGATAGGGAGACTGTTTACGCGATCATCGACGAGGCTCCGCTTTGTCACATTGGTTTCTCGATGGGAGAACAGAGTTTCGTGATGCCGACGATTCATGTGAGGGATGGCGATGCGCTGTATTTCCACGGGGCGAATAAGAGTCGACTAATCCAGCTGATCGAATCGGGGGCGGGTGTGTGTATGACGTTTACGCTTTTGGACGGATTGGTCATTGCTCGGTCGGTGGTGCACAACTCGATGAATTATCGTTCTGTGGTGTCCTTCGGAAGGGGCTGGAAGCTGGAAGACGATGAGGCGAAGATGGAGGCGTTTCGATTGCTGACCGACAAGCTGCTTCCTGGAAGGTGGGATGACTGCAAGTTGCCAACGCAATCCGAGATGAATATGACGGCAGTCGTTGCGGTGAAGATTGAGGATGCTTCAGCGAAGATTCGGACGGGGCCGCCTATCGATGTGGAAGGCGACTATGACTTGGATTATTGGGCCGGAGTTCTTCCGCTGAAGACGGTTATAGAATCTCCGGTGGATGATCCTCGACTGAAGGCAGGGATTGGATTGCCGGGGTACCTTGGTTGATCATCGGAAGAAATGTTATCGGTCCGTTTAATTTGTTGATTCTATTGCCGGGCTTTGTAGGGGTTCGGAAATGACTCCTCAAGATATCGCAGAGCAGAATTTTCAATCGCGTGTGGCCGCTAATCCGTATCCGGGGCGGGGCTTGATCATCGGCTTGGCCGGGGATGGGGAGACTTGGGTGCAGGTCTATTGGATTATGGGCCGGAGCGAGCACAGCCGTAATCGCAAGTTTGTTTTAGATGGTACGACGATGACGACGGAGCCGGTCGATGTATCTAAGCTGGAGGATCCTTCTTTGATTATTTATGAAGCGATTCTGGAGCTTCCCTATCTCTTTATGGTGAGCAATGGCGACCAAACTCGGACGCTTTGCGAAGGTCTTAAGGAAGGAATGACCATTAAGCATGCACTGGCATCGCGTGATCGCGAACATGATGCTCCGAATTACACTCCTCGTATTACGGGATTACTGAATCTAAAGGGTAAAGCGCCGGCGATTGCTTTGAGCATTTTGAAGGCGAATAAGATCGATCCGGAATTTACGGACCGGCACTACTTTTATCCGCAGGTCCCGACTGCAGGATTGGGCTATGGCTTGACGACTTATGAAGGCGACGGTTCTCCACTACCGAGTTTTTCAGGCGATCCTTTGTTGATGCCGCTTAAAGGGGGCGCTCAGGATATTTTGGATAGGTATTGGAGTGGTTTGGACGAGGACAACAAGATCTCGATCGCGGTTAAGACGATTGCGGCAGATGGATCGAAGTCGGACGTGATTGTCAGGAATAAGCATTCCTGAGTGTAGCGGATCGTTTGACGCTTTTGAAACTGAAGCCCGATGGCTAAAGGACGCTTTGTTGAGCGTCCTTTTCCATTTGGTATACTGCGTCGCGAGGACGGTTAGGCCAGGGAGAGCTTCTCGGATAGATCCTTGATGGTTTCGCTGTCTTCGGGTGATAGTTTGGCGGCGAGGAGGATTGCGAGGAGCATGCCTCGGGCAGAGGAGTCGCCACCGGCGAGCGCGTTATCGCTGATCGATGCCAGAAAGCTTTTGCTGGGCCTGAGGGCGAAATAGAGAGTCACGGCAAAGGCTCCTGGGATTGAGCAACCAAGACCTAATTCTTGGGCGGCCCCTTTGAAGTCTCGGTTTTGGAGCTGCTTTGCGCTTTCGAGGGCTTCCGCAGCTGGGAGCGTTTTGTAGCTTCCTTCGGAGGCGGCCTTTTCAAGGGCTTCGCCGATTTCTAGGCCGTCTTCAAGTAGATAAGCCGCGCGGGTGAAGAATTCGGCGGCGTCGCTGACCTCTGGGCTGCCGTGAGTAAGCTGGGTTTGGCTGCGGGCGGCTGCTATGGCTTGGTCCAGTGGTAGCTGTAAATCAAGGATGGGGCCAATGCGGGAGGCTCCGGCTAGGTCGCTGGACTCGGAGGGTTGTTCGCCTTGAGTTGCGAGGGTGGCTTTGCTTGCCCCATCGACGTAGCCATCGTAGTCGCCCATTCCTGCAAGCCAATCGCTCTTCCATTGGGCGGATTGGTAACCTTCGGCGTGGGTGATGGAGCTTTGCAGCAGGAGGGTTTGGTCCCCGTAGTGGGTGTGCTGTCCTGCTTTTCGGTGGGGGTGATAGGGGCTGAGCGGATCTGAGAAGCCATTTATGCCGCTCGGGTAGGCGGCGGCGATCTGGGCTTGGTCGTAGACCCAGTGCGGGCCCAGAGAAAGAGCGTCTGCAAGGAGGCTGGCGGTAGCGTATTTGCGATTCATGAGTTTTATTTTAGCAGGTGATAGAGAGAGGTTCCGAGTCTGGTCGGTGGTTACGAGGCAGGCGGGCGGGCGATTGCGAGGAGGAGTCGGAAGTGTCTCCATTGTTGATGTCGCTTTGCTCGAAACCGCTACGGAATCGGGTTTTGGGGGTTCTTTCTACATGGGGAAGTCGGCGATGCCTTCGCTCGCGGCGTTGAGGCTGGCGTAGCGGGAAGCGCGGGAGATGGCCTCAGTCATAGCGTATCCGGCGTTATTATACAGGCACTCGAGCAGAGTCGCGTAGAAGACGTCGCCGCAACCAACGGGAGAGATGCATTTGGCTTCGTCCGGCTGGTGACTGGCGATGTCTTCGTAATCGCGGAACCAGATTTTATTTGCCCCGTCGGTGATGACCCAGAGTCGAGTTTGAGAAAGGGGATGCGTGCGCTCGAGGAGTTTGGGAGTGGGTTCTTCTTTATTGTCCGGGAAGAGCGTTTCGAGCTCTTGGCGGTTGATTTTTATGAGGGCCGGATTTTGAGCGACCAGCCAATGGAGGGCGGGTCCGTAGCAATCGACGACGAGGTGGACGTTTTCAGGGCGATTTTGTATCCAGTTTCTTAGAGGTTTCCATTTCTCTGAATTCCAGGAGGGAATAGAACCGCAGATCGCGAAGACGTAAGGGGCGCTAGTTAGGTTTAGATAGTCAATGCAAGATTGTATTGATTTTGGGGATACGTAGGAGTCTAGGCCGAGGACCGTAGTTTCATCTTTCCCTGGCGCGCGGACGATGGAGCCGGAACGGGTGACGCAGTCTTCGATGAAGGCGCGGTGAGCGATCCCTTCGTTTTCGAGCCAGTCAATGGTGGCGGGTCCGAAGTTGCCGCCGGGAAAGCAGAGGGCTAGGTTTTCAGCATTTAATCGGTTTAGCATTTTGCTGACGTTGATGCCCTTGCCTCCCACTTGGAAAGTTTCGCGGTTGGCTCGCGACGTTTGGCCTTCAGTCCATCCGTTAACGTAGTAGGTCGTTTCGGCGAGTAGGTTGGCGGTGAAGGTTAGGATCTTCATTTCAGAGGATGGATGTCGGAGTTGAGAGGTCGGTGGTTGATGTTATTTGGCTGAGTTGTTTTATGACGAGGATGGTTTTGGCGGCAAAGGATTTCGAATCTCGGGATACGGTTCGGTTGGCGAGGGAATTGTTGGGGAAAGTTTTGGTGACTTTGGTGGAAGGAAGGGAGGTGGCATTGGCGATCACGGAAACGGAAGCTTATGACGGACCTGAGGACTTGGCGTGTCACGCGAGCAAGGGCCGGACAAAGCGGACTGAGGTGATGTTTGGGGCGGCGGGACATTGGTATGTTTACCTCTGCTACGGCGTGCACGAGATGCTGAATTTGGTGACGGGTCCCGTGGATTATCCCGGAGCTATTTTGATTCGGGGTTTGAGCGAAGTGTCGGGACCGGGAAGGTTGACGAAGCGCCTGGGGATTGATCGACGGTTCAATGGGGCTGCCTCATCCATGGAGACCGGGCTTTGGATTGAGGATCGGGGAGTACTTTTTCGGGACGAAGAGGTGGATGCGACGCCCAGAATTGGGGTGGATTACGCGGGACCGGATTGGGCGAATCGGCCTTATCGATTTTTGGCGAAAGGTTGAATCTTAAGGCAATGCTTTGTGTAGAGGCAGTTTCGCGAAAGTCTGATTTTGACTAGTCAAAATATATATTTTGCAAAGTAAAATATATCTTTGACATTGGTCAAAGAGAGGCATTGAGAAGTTGCCATGAAAAATAGGAGCTTCGGGTATGTAGCGTCGGGATTGTCTGCTTTTTTAGCTTTTGGGTCTGTATGGGCGAGTGAAGAGGGCGGCCAGGTCTACGAGCTTGAGGCTTTGAAAGTAGTTTCTACGGGGACGCGGACGGAGCGTTTGTCCAAGGAGGCTCCGGTGCGGACAGAGGTGTTGTCCTCTCAGTTATTCGATGATGCGGCGACGCGGGACTTGGGGGCGGCGATCGAGTATTTGCCGGGAATTCGTTCGGAGGCGAATTGTCAAAATTGCGGGACTGCGGAGATTAAGATGCTCGGTCTGGGCGCGGGCTATAGCCAGTTGCTTTTCGATTCACAGCCTTTGTTTTCCGGATTGGCTTCGGTTTACGGGATAGAGCATATTCCGACGGCGTTTATTGAGCGATTGGAAGTGGTAAAGGGGGGAGCGTCTTCGCTTTACGGTCCGGGCGCTGTGGCGGGGGTGGTCAACATCTTGCCTCGCGAGCCGGTGGCGAATAAATTTCGTCAGGATGTCTCTGTTGAAGATGTAGATGGAGCGACGTTTTTCAGTTCTTCTCTTGTGAGGGATTGGACAAGCGAGAGGGGCGATCAAGCCGTGTCGTTGTATCTTCAATACAATGATAGCGAAGCGGTCGATTTGAATGATGACGGCTTCTCGGATATTACTCAGAAGGAATTCTACACTTTGGGGACGAATGCGTGGTTTTACCCGACGGAGAATGGACGCTTGAGTCTGAATTACTCGTATAGCTGGGAAGAGCGTCGTGGGGGAGACCGTTTCGATTTGAGGCCTCACGAAACCCAGATTACCGAGCGACTCGAGCACAATTGGCATCGGGGCGGCCTTACCTGGGAGGGCAATAACGAGAACGGTTTGTTTTATCGTTTGAGTGGGTCAATGTCCTATGTAGATCGTCATAGTTACTATGGCGGCGTGGGCGATGTGGCGTTGCCTGGAATGGATGGCTTCGAGGCGTCGACTTACCAAGCAGCCGTAGAGGACTCGAGGTTGTTGTATGGTTTTTCGGATACAACGAGGCACTACCTTGAGGCTTTGTTTTCTCAGTCGGTGGGCGAGCATTATTTGTCGTGGGGCGCCCAATACCAGTATGACGAGGTGTTCGACGAGAAGCGGGATGAATTGGGGCAGTCGTTAATCAGCGATGGTTCGTTGGCTGGCTTTGTGGGAGAGGATCCCATTGCGAGTGGCGATTTTTCCGATCTGGGCTTTTTCTTCCAGGATGAGTGGATGCCTGCCGAGAAAATGACGGTGGTTATGGGTCTGCGAATCGATAAGCATTCGGAGTTGAGCGCTTGGACGGCATCGCCTCG
>JBCCZW010000258.1:0-6454 GCA_039186805.1 Verrucomicrobiota bacterium | reverse complement strand
TGCTGAGCCGTGTAGGAGGAGCCATGGAATGTCGATTTTACGTGCCGTTTTCGTAACCGAGACAACAGTTTCGCATAGGTCGGTCATAAAAGAGCTGCTGAGTGGACAGCCTCTTTCCTCCCACATTAGGTCCTGATCGGGCTTTGCGTCGCCGAATTCGGTTTGGGCGAATTTTCGCGTATCGACCATTCCGGCGAGGGAGACGAGAAGTTGGATACGCTGATCGGATGCAGCTTTGATCACTCCGACTGCGGCCCCCATCGAGTGACCAATGTAGGCGATTTTCCTTTTGGCGAAGGCGTCTAGGACAGATCCTAGATCGTCGACTTCTTTGGTAATATTCGAGTCTTGGAAGTGGCCTTCTGAATGGCCGTTGCCGGAAAAGGAAAATACGAGAGTGTCGTAGCCTATCTCGCTAATCGCTTTAGCGGCTGCTTTTACGATTGGGCGGTCTTTGTTGCCGGTGACGCCATGGCCGACTATAAATAGCCAATCGCTGTCTTTTCGATTTTCGGATGTTTGGTAGCTGTAGTCGAGCAGCTCTCCGTTGGCGTTGCGGATTTGCATGACTTTTTGCGATCGGCGGTTTGACTTGCAAGTGGTTATCTACCTCAGCCGCCCCTACGTCCCTCGTCCAGGGAAGGTCAGCTCGGCGACGCCGGATTTGTCTAGTTCGCCAAGGCCGAGATTGCAGAGCCTTTGGTATTGCTCGAGGGTGGCTTGGGCGAGCGGCATGTGGACGCCTTTTGCGCGACCGAGATCGAGGGCGATACCGGAATCTTTGGCGGCGTGTTCGGCCGAGAAATAGCACTCGTGGTCGCGAGCGATCATGTCCTCGGAATCCGTTTCGAGTACTCGGGAGTTGGCGCCGGTTTGACTGAAAACCTCGCATAGCATGTTGAGATCGAGTCCGAGGGCGCGCCCAAGTCCTAGTCCTTCCGCCAATGCAGCTGTGTTGATGTTCATTACCATGTTGACGAGGGCTTTAACTTCGGCTGCCTTGCCGGCGGATCCGACGAAGCGAAGCGCTTTGGAAAGGTCGTCGAGAAGCGGTTTCGCGGATTGGAAGACTTCTTCAACTCCGCCGATCATGAGGTAGAGTTCGCCATTGCGGGCTTGGGGAATGCTGGAGGCCATGCACGCTTCCAGCGTTCTAGCGCCGACTTTGGCGGCTGCGTCTTCGAGCTTGCGATGAATTTCAGGGGAGAGGGTGGCGCAGTTGATGAAGAGTCGTCCTTGAGCTCCGGATAAGAGCTTATCGGCTCCGAAGAAAATGGCTTCCATTGCTCGATCGTTGGTGACCACGGTGAGGACGACATCGGCGTTTGCGGTGACCTCGGATAGCGAGCTATACGCGGTAGAGCTGATTTCCGCAGCCAATTCGCTGGCGACTTGCGCTTGAATATCGAATACGGCCGAGACGTTGTAACCCTTATCCTTAAGGCAGCGCGCCATATTGCCGCCCATGCGGCCGAGTCCTACAATTCCGATTCTTTTGTCTTTCATAGGGAGTGGTTTGTTTAAGAAGGATTTTAATAGCTAGCTGAGCTTGCGAGTTCGGTCCAGATTTTCCGAATTTCATTTCCTATTATGACGGCATCGCCCGAGATGCAAGGGAAGGCGCTGATTCCGTATCCAACTTTTGGACCAAGCTCGGGGACAAGCCAAAGTTCGTTGTTGGGCCGGGGCCGTCCGGCCAATGGGTAAGGGCTTGTCTAATGAGGAGGCATAGGTCTTGGTATTTGGGCGAGAAGTTCCCGTTTCCATGGCGGACGGGAACTTCAGTGGCGGTCGTTGAACGGTCGCAGGCGCCAGAGGTTTGAAGTTTGGAAGTCTTGGAGGAGGCGTTCGTAATAGTCGCCCGGATGAAAGGGGTTGAGGCTGGCAGGATGGAGTAGTCAAGGTTAACGAGAGGGATTTTACCGGCAGTTTGCTTGAAGTCGGCGATGATGGCGGCAGTTTTTGGGAGGTTTTGGGGATGGGTTCAAGTCTCCGGCTGCTTTGGTTTTCTTTTTTTCAGGTTCTCTCTTTTTTGGAGCGATTCTGTATTCGCTTTTTGACCACAGAGATACTGTTTCGGAACCGGATTTATCGAGGGGCTCGAATTTCCAGCGTCTAGCTGTTCGCGTTGGCCGGACGAAACAGTGTCCTTTGGCGATATGGATATAGCGATGCGTTTCCATCTTGAGCCAAGATTGGGCGCGGTTGATGGTGGGGCGACTTTATTCGCTTTTCCGATAGTCATACGATCATGCTGGTTAGGTGGCTTTCAGGGTATTGGGATAAGAGGCGAATGAAGCGAGCAGAGCGCTCGTTTGGAATAGTGAAGAGTCCTTTGACCTAGGGATTTGGAGAGCCCATGGATGGTACCATGAAAAAACCTATGAGAGTCGGTATAGTGGGGTGCGGAATGATCTCGTCCCACTATGCGGAGAATTTGAAAGGAAATCTCTCGGGCGCGGCGGATCTGGTGGCTTGTTCGGATTTGAATTTAGAATTGGCGAGGAACTTGGCTAATGAGTTTGGAGTTGGTAAGGCGTGTTCAACCGAAGAGCTGTTGGAGGATCCGGAGATAGAAATTGCGATTAATCTGACGCCTGCGCCGTTGCACTTCAAGGTAAGCAACCAGATTTTGGACGCCGGGAAGCATCTATTTACGGAGAAACCGCTGAGTCTCTCGATGGCGGAAGCGAAAAAGCTGCTCGAAAAGGCCAAGGCGAGGGGACTGCAGGTAGCAGGGGCGGCGGATACATTTTTGGGTGGCGGTCTTCAGCTCTGCCGCCGTATGGTTGAAACGGGACGCATCGGCGATGTGGTAGGCGCTCATGCGATCGTGACTGTACCGATGAAGAACAATCGACGCTATCAAGAGGTTTTTCGCGGGGTGGTTTTGGATTTGACGCCGTACTACATCGGGGCGTTGGCGTTTTTGTTCGGCCCAGTGAAGCGAGTGGTCGGCTTGGCTCCTTTGAAGTACCCGCAGAAGGTGGATTCGGACTCGGGAGACGCCTTTGCTGTCGATTTGCCGAGTACGGCTTCGGCGGTATTGGAATTCGATGGCGGCCTGACCGCTACCATGCTGTGCTCGCATGATACGCATGGGTACTACCCAAGTATCGAGCTTTTGGGTACTGAAGGGCGGCTCAAATTGAACGACGCGAATTTCTACACGGGGACTGTCGAATTGAGAGACGGCGAGGGAACTACGAAAATCGAACCGAGCGATGCAGACGGGTACGTACAGTCGAAGCGAGGTTTGGGAGTGGCAGAGATGGCTTGGGCTTTGAGGCGGGGAAAGACGCCGCGATCGAGCGGCAACTACATGCTGCATGTTTTGGAGGTGCAGCTAGCGATTTACCGAGCCGCCGAGATTGGCGCGAAAGTAGAGATTTCCAGCGGGCTTGAGAAGCCCAGTCTCTGGGAGGAAGGCGAGTTGGACGAGCTGCGATCTTAAGTATTGCGCCAATCGGTAGGGCTTTTCCCTTGAGAGCGCTTGAAAATTCGCGAAAAGTAGAGGGGATCTTCGTAGGAAAGATTTTGCGATATTTCGCTAATCGAGAGGTTCGTATTGCTTAGGAGGTAGCAGGCTCGTTCCATTTTCCGCCGCGTGAGGTAGGCGATAGGGCTTTGGCCGGTCCTCTTGACGAATAGCTTTCGTAGTTGGGCTGCGGATACGCCGGAACTGGAGCAAAGCTGATCGAGGCGGGTGAAAGATCCTGGCTGGGCGTCTATTAGGTTGAGCAGATTCTCGAGTCGGTTGTCCCCCAAAGGCAGGAGGCGCGTATTGCGCAGACGGAACAGATCCGCTAGAATAAGAAAGACGAGGGCTTCCGCTTCACGCAGCGAAAGATTGTCGCCGGAGCGAATGCGAGAGATGGTTTCCTGCATTCGGTTTTCGATGAGTCCTTTCGTGGGGATGGAAAGCCCGTGCATAGGACGTTGCTGGAGCTCTTCGACTATTGGACTCGAAGCGGCGAAGTTGAAGTGCGCCGTAAAATTGCGAACATCGTGACCTACTTTTTGGCGGGCAGCAACTCGAGAGTGAGGTTGGATTAGAAAGAGGGACCCAGGTTCGATCGAATAGGCGACGCCTTCGATTTCGAGCTCGCCGCGCCCTTCGATAGCGTACCATAGGTTGTAGTAGTCCGGTATCTTTGTAAGCCACTCCCAGGGGGTGGCGTTGAGGTAGATCGCTGGAGGTTCGAAAAGGGTTATTGGCGGAAGATGCATCTAGAAACGTGAGCGGATAATCCATGTAAATTTGAATAAATGACTATTGTTTTGAGGCATATTTGCGAGTAAGATGTTATGGTATGGAGCGAAATTTACGAGTCGGTATTGTTGGGATGGGTTTGATGGGCAGCTATCATGCGAAGTCGATTATAGACGATAAGGTGCCTGGAATGAAGCTGACCGGGGTTTGCGATTCAGTCGAAGATTCGGTAGCTAAGTGGCGCAAGCGCGACGGAGTCTCGGTTTTCGACGATTTCGAGACAATGCTACGTTCAGGCGAGATCGAAGCGGCATTGATTGCGACGCCCCATTACTCGCATACTCCCCTTGGCTCAGCGGCGTTGGATGCGGGTTTGCATGTGTTGGTGGAGAAGCCGATTTCCGTTCACAAAGCGGATTGCGAGAAGCTGATTGCGGCTCACAAGAACGAAGCTAAGGTATTTGCGGCGATGTTCAACCAGCGAACGAATCCTGCCTATGCGAAGTTGAAGAAGATGATTGAAGGCGGCGAATTGGGAATAATACATCGTATCCAGTGGACGGCTACGGATTGGTACCGAACGCAAAGCTACTATGACGATGGAGGTTGGCGGGCGACGTGGTCTGGCGAAGGGGGAGGCGTTTTGCTGAATCAATGTCCTCACCAGCTTGATTTATACCAATGGCTTTTTGGCATGCCGCAAGTGGTGAGGGGGTTTTGTCAGTATGGACGCTTTCATGACATCGAAGTAGAAGATGCCGTGACGGCTTATTTCGAACATGAAGGTGGGGCAACGGGGACCTTCATAGCGTCTACAGGCGAAGCTCCAGGGACGAATCGATTGGAGGTGGCTGCGGATCGAGGCAAGATTGTGATTGATGAAAATGGCTTTCAATACCTGCGAAACGAGATGGGAGTAACGGAGCATTTGAGGACTGAGCTGGGGAAGTTCACTAAGCCGGATGCGCGGGAGATCGAGGGACCTTCGAGTGGCGATGGCGAGCAGCATGTAGGAATATTGAAGAACTTCGTCGAGGCTTGCCTGGAGGGACAGCAGCTGATAGCACCTGCGGCGGAGGGAATTCGCTCGGTGGAATTGGCGAATTCGATTTTGTATTCGGCATCCTTGGACGAAAAGTTGCGATTACCCATGGATTCCGCGGCTTACGAGGATTGGTTGAGAGAGAAGAAGGAGAACTCGACTTATCGAAAGCGAGGGGCGGAGCGGGCGAGCGCTGGCGAGGATTTCTCGAATTCCTCCTAGGCAAGGCCTACTCTTGGTTTTCGGATTGCGGGCAGTTGGATATGAGTAAGGACGGAATGAACTACAGGCCTGAGATTTCAGGCGATCAAAAGGTTGTCGAAGACGGAGCATTTCGCTTTGCGGCTGCCTATTTCGATCACGGACATATCTATGGACAGATCGAGGGGCTGCGATCAGCGGGTGGAGTTTTGAAATACGTCTATGATCCGTCGCCTAAGCGTTATCAGGAGATCCTTAGGAATAATCCCGCCGCTAAGGCGGTAAGCGATTTTCGCGAGATCTTGGACGATGATGAGGTGAGGTTGGTGACGGCTGCGGCGATTCCTAATCTTCGCTGCGGGATTGGTATCCACGTCTTGGATTCGGGGAAGGATTACCTGACTGATAAGAGTCCCTTTACCACTTTGACTCAGTTGGACGATGCCAAGGCTAAAGTTGAAGCGACGGGTATGAAATACATGGTTTGTTATTCGGAGCGTTTGTTGAACGAAGCGACTTGGTACGCGGGGGAGTTGATTAAGCAGGGCGCAATTGGGAAGGTCGTGCAGGTATTGAATTTGGCGCCTCATCAGCTATCCGCTCCTTCGCGTCCGGATTGGTTTTTCAAGAAGGAACGCTATGGAGGGATTTTAACGGATATCGGTTCGCATCAGTTCGAACAGTTTCTCGAGTTTGCGGGAGCCTCTGGAGGCGAGGTACTGAGCGCGAGGGTTGAAAACCTGAATCATCCTGAGTATCCAGGACTTGAGGACTTTGGCGAGGCGAGCCTGAAGCTCGATAATGGAGTGAGCGCTTACTGTCGGGCGGATTGGTTTAACCCTGACGGGGCGAAGGTCTGGGGCGATGGTCGGAGTTTCGTAATGGGTACGGATGGATACCTAGAGATTCGCAAGTATCGGGATATCGTGCATGGCGGATCGAATAAGATCTACATAGTGAACTCCAAGGAGGAGCGATTGATTGATTGCGAGGGCAAG
>JBCCZW010000257.1:0-6458 GCA_039186805.1 Verrucomicrobiota bacterium | reverse complement strand
GAGCGAACTCGATGCGATTGGATCCGCCGCTTCGAGTTACTTCGATTACCTATCGACGCGGAGTCTCTATGAGATCGAAAGAGAGAATTTGGCGCTGACGGAGAGCAACTATCAATTGGCGCAATTGAGAATCGAAATTGGAGCCGCCGAACCTGTGGAGGTCTTTCGTTGGGAACAGGAGAGGGCGAGCGCAAGGGCGACATTGATACAGCGGGAAAGCGATCGGTCGAATGCTTTAGTCGCTTTCAATTTGGAGATTGGAGCGCCTCGGGAAGCAGTGTGGGACTTTGAGGACATCGAACTCGCTGACGACGATTATTACTTTTTGGACAATGCCTTGGAGCCGTTGCTGACGAATACGGCGGATTTCCGAGAGTTTGGGCGTTTTGCTCAGCTGTTCGCGGTGGATAATTCGCCGGAGTTGTTGGCCTTCGATTTACAGCTGGCGAGCCAAGGAATTCTTTTGAAGGAAAGTCAGCGGAGGTTTATGCCCGAGATCTCGGGGTTTGCCGATTATTCGAGAGTCTTCCAGGGAAGTTCTTTTTTGGATACAGACTCGGAGAACCAAGCTTCGGTAGGGATTCAACTTTCGCTGCCGGTCTTCGAAGGAGGACAGAGAAAGGCTGAAGCCATGCAAAATCAGGCCGTGATTCGCGGCTTGGGGGCTCAGAGGGAGAAGGCTAAGCAGGAAATAGAGCAGCGGGCTTTGGCGGCGTTTTTCGAGATCGGGGCGGCTCATCCCAACCTGCGATTGAGTCGACAGTCTTTAGAAGCGGCGGAGAAGAATTACGAATCGAATCAGGAAAAGTATTCGCAGGGGGCTGCCTCTATTTTGGATCTGCTTGACGCTCAGGAGTCGCTTCTTGCTCAGCGTCAGTCGGCTGCGGTTGCGGTTTACGATTACTTGGCGGCCATTCATGAATTGCAGCGTTCGATGGCTTGGTTCGAGTATGCGAAGACTGCCGAGGAAAAAGGCGACTTAGTCGATATGCTGAGGAGATTTATAGAGTTCGGCGAATCGGCGGATATGTCGCGAAACGATGAATACCAGAAGTCGGCTCGAGAGCGAGCTGCCGACGCTTTACGCGAGTCGGGATCGGAATTGTTGGATTAATCGATAGACAACTTCTAACTGGAGGCGAGTAAGACTATGAAGAATAAAGAATACGGGGTGTTGATCGCCCTAACGGCAGTTTTTGGAGGATTGGCAGGTTGCGGCTCCGAAAAAGAAGTTCAAGAGTTGCCGCCACGGCCTGTCTACACGTTGGAGGTTCCGGAACCCACCTCTACGGTTGATCGCTTTTTTTCCGGGCAGCTGGATACGTCCGCAAGCGTTAGTCTCGCGTTTGAAGTGAGTGGCCGAGTTATGAGAGTGCTGGCGAGGCGAGGCCAGGAGTATATGGAAGGAGACGTCTTGGCTATGCTTGATCCGAGCGACTATCAAAATAGCTTGGACGATGCTCAAGCGACGCTTACGATCGCATCCCAAGAGCTGCGGCGAATCCAACGACTTTTCGAGAGCGGCAATGCGAGTCAGAGTCAACTTGACGAAGCCATCGCTTCCGAGCGGTCGGCTCGAGCGAATTTCAACTTGGCGACGAAGAGCCTTGAGGATACGACGCTCCGCATGCCTTATCGCGGCGTGATTGCTTCTGTACCGATTGACGCGCAGCAGGTCCTAAACGTCGGCCAGACGGCGATAACGGTGCAGGGCGAAGGTCCGATGGAGTTCGAGTTCGGCGTTCCCACCAGTGTAGTAGGTTTGCTTTCAACCGGAATGTCCTTGAGCGTGCAAGTGGGCGATTTGGATGGAGCGACGTATCCGGCGACAATTACGAAGATATCCCCGGACATCGAAAATAACACGACTTATGGGGTGACGGCTTACATGGATGTCGTCGAGCCCGCCTTTCGAGCCGGAATGGATGGAGAAGCCAAGATAGAGCTTCCGAAGCGGGGCGGCGCTTCGATCGAGATACCATTGAGTTGCGTTTTGGCTGATGCAGATGCTAACCACTATGTGTGGATTGCCGAAGCGGAGGAGGAGGATAAGGTCCGCATTGTCAAAAGACCGGTCGAGATCAGCAGTCTGGCCAAGGACGGATTGGTGTCCGTACTCTCCGGTTTGGAACCGGGTGATCGCGTGGTGACGCGAGGCGTCCACCGCGTTGACGAGGGGACGATTGCTCGGCTGATCGCTTCGACTGATTGAGATCAGGCGTTAGTTTAACCTTAACCGATTACAGAGAATGTCGCCCGCTAAGTTCACTTTGGAAAACAACAGGACCGCGTTGGTCATTTATTTCGGACTGTTGTTCGCAGGTATTTTTTCTTTCCTGAATATCGGGAGGTTAGAGTATCCAGAATTCACGATACGCACCGCGAAAATCATTACCTCTTATTCAGGCCGATCGACTTTGGAGGTGGAGAAGCAGATCAGCGATCCTATTGAAGAAGCGATTCGGCAGATGCCGGAAGTTGACTCGATCGAATCCACTTCTAAGCCAGGGCTGTCCATCCTGACGGTCGAGTTGGCTGAGACCTATTTCGATCTAGATCCCATTTGGCAGGACATGCGCGACAAGTTGGATGAGGTTTCGCTGCCGGATGGAGCGTCCGTTCCCCTGGTTAATGACGAGTTTGGCGATGTGTATCCATATATTTATGCGCTAGTGAGCGATGGATTTGGAAACCGTCAGACGCTTGATTACGCTGAAGAAATTCAAGATGCCCTGCTGGCTTTGGATGGCGTGGGTAAAGTGGAGTTTCACGGGGATGCGGAAGAGAGGATCTTTCTTGATTTTTCAAGCAGCGAGGCGGCGGCCTTGGATTACTCGCCTTCCGAGCTGAGTGGAGTATTGGCGGCCCAGAATGCGGTCGAGAACAGTGGCTCGGCTTTAGTGGGCGACGAACGCTTGAATCTGGTGACGCAGGGAGAGTTCGAGAGCATAGAGGAAATTGAAAACTATCGGTTGTCTTTGGGGGATACTTCGAGAACGATTCGCGTTTCAGATGTCGTTGAAGTGACGCGGGACTACATCGAACCGCTAACATTGATTGCTCATTACAATGGGCAACGGTCGATTTGCATAGCGGTATCGATGATGGAGGGCGAGGCGGTGACTAAAGTGGGAGAGCGTATCGAAGCTAAGATGGCGGAGCTCCAGACGACTTTACCGATCGGCCTTGATATCGAACGAATGTTCTACCAGCCGATCTACGTAGACAAATCGATTGACGATTTCATTGAGAATTTGGGACAGGCCTTCTTTTTCGTCGTGATCGTGATGTTTCTTTTCGCTGGCATCAGGATCGCGTTGATCGTCGGCGTGTTGGTGCCGTCGGCTATCTTGATGACCTTCGTTTTCATGCCGACCTTTGATGTGCAGTTGGAGATGATGTCTATCGCAGCACTGATTATCGCTTTGGGGCTCCTGGTTGATAATGCGGTTGTAGTGACGGAACAGATACTTGTGCGACAAGGGAAGGGTCAGGATCGCCTCTCGGCGGTCGTCGATTCGGTGAAAGGCTTGGTGGTGCCTCTTTTGGCCTCTAGCGCCACAACGGTGGCGGCTTTTTCGACGATCGCGCTTTCTGAAGGGGCGGTCAGCGAATTCACTTTCAGTCTCTTTGCGGTCATCAGTCTGACGCTGTTTTCCAGTTGGGTATTGTCGATCACGATCATACCGCTTTTTTGCTATTATTTTCTGAAGCCCTTGGAGCGAGATACTTTTGTAGGGCGGGCTTTGAATAAGCTATACGATCCCTATCAAAAGTTGTTGAGGGGCGTAATTCGCTTTGGATGGACTTACCCTCTCGTTATACTTGTTTTAACAGTCGTTGCGGTATCCGGGATGCAATTCGTTCCCACGATCTTTTTCCCGCCGAATGAACGCGGCCAGTTCGTGATCGATTTCGAGTTACCTCTTGGTAAAGACATTTTGGAGACGGAGCGGGTAGTGTCGCAATTAGAAGAGTGGCTTTTGGAGGAGAATCCGGAGGTGGATAGCGTTTCGACTTGGATCGGGGGGGGCGGGCCTCGCTGGTATCTGTCCCTATCGCCTGAGTCCAGCAAAGCGAATTACGCGTTTCTTTCGGTGATCACTCGCACGGACAACGTGCCGAAAATTATGGCTTTGCTTGATGCGACGCGAACTTATGCTCGCGAGAATTTGCTTGATGCTCGCGTGACGCCCAAAACGTTGGAGAATGGTCCGCCAGTTGGTGATCCCATTCAGATCCGCCTTTATGGCAAAGATCTGGATGTGATTTACTCCCTACGCGATCGTTTGATTGAGCGAATTCGCGATACCGAGGGATTATATGATTTGCGTGACGATTGGGGGGCTTGGACCAAGCAGGTGACGATTGATCCGGATCCGGTTAGATCCGCCCGTTTGGGCTTAAACACGAAAGCGATTGCCGATGCGGTCAATCTTCAGTTCTCGGGAGAGATTTCGACCGTATATCTGGAGGACGACAAGTCGATTCCCATGGCAATTCGGTCTCAGGAGGACTACCGAACGAATCCTGAGCGTTTGATTGATCTTCCCATATATACTAGCTCCGGAGGAAGCGTTCCGCTAGGGCAAGTGGCCGATGTTTTCATTGAATCGCAGCCTGGTTCCATTCTGCGGGAGGATACTCTGAGATTAATGACGATCAAGGGGAAGGCGCTAGGGCGATTCGCCAGTGAAATACTTGCTGAAATACAGCCGCTTGTTGCTGATGAAATGTCTAAGCCAGATTGGCCCTCCGGCTATTACATCGAGTATGGAGGAGAGCAGGAGGAAAGCGCTGACGCTCAGGGCAACATGGCCGCGGCGATGCCCTTATCGTTTTCTTTACTGGCCTTGGTTTTGATTGCTCAGTTCAACAGCTTGAGGCGTTTCTCAATCATCCTCCTAACTCTTCCTCCGATGATGATTGGCGTAGTGCCGGGACTGATACTGACCAATTCCTCATTTGGGTTCATGACCCTGCTCGGCTTGATCGCCTTGCTTGGCATTATCGTAAATAACGCGATTCTGCTGATCGACGAAATCAATCTTCAGCTGAAGCGCCACTCAGAGCTGATAGAAGCGATCGTGCAAGCCGCGGTTTCTCGATTGCGTCCTATCGTTTTGACGACCTGTACGACAATTATCGGATTATTGCCTTTGGCTCTTGGAGGCGGGGGAATGTGGAGTTCGATGGCCTTTGCGATGATATTCGGTTTGGGATTCGCGACGGCGTTGACTCTGCTTTTGTGTCCGTCGCTTTTCTACCTCTTTTTTAGAAGGTCCTTCGTTCCTGCGGAGGAACTTGAGGAAGCGGTAGAAGATGGCGAAGTATCCGATCCAGCTAAGGCTGATGAGGGATGAGTTCATTCGGCAGTTATCGAAGCGTATTTCTGCTATGCGTGGTTTTGCTTTCGATGCTTTTTTCTCCGCTCTTCAGTTCCCTTGGGGTGGGTTGGAGCAAGTTGGCCTTTGGGATTTTTTGGGCATTTCTAATAGGCGTCGGCGGCTACAAGATATCCTCTAGTCGGCGATGGTTAAGGTTCTATGCGACGGCGGTGTTTGCCGTGATGGCGACTGCGCTGCATGAATTGCTAGCGGATTCGACGCCATGGGTGACAGTCGCTCAGAATGCGGGTATCTTAATGATAAACTTTGGGGCGATGTATGCGGCGTTGCAATACGCCATACAAAAGGACGCAGGAAATGCGATGGATCGCACGATAGGAGCGATTTGCGGGTATTTTCTTTTGGGAATGGCTTGGTCTCGTCTTTATGTAGTGGCTTATTTGTTACTTCCGGGTTCGTTTAATGCGAGCGCGTCTGCTGATACTTTGAGCGAAGCGGATTTAATCTACTTCAGTATCGTGACTCTCACGACTTTGGGTTATGGCGACATTTCGGCGGTCGATCCTTACGCGAGAATTCTTTCCGCGATGGAGGCGGCGTTCGGAACGCTTTATTTGGCGGTTTTGATCGCAGCCTTGGTGAGCGAGATTCGCAGCGACGCTCGTTGATCGGGCTCTTTCTTCAATCTCCGAGATCGACTTCCTCTTTCAGTCCAACCATTCGGCATACGGACTGAAGAGCAACCCTGTCTAGTTGTTTCCAATTGACCAGTTTGTCGAGATCGAGGGATCGGCGCACCATATGCGATGCGACTAGGAAAACGAGCACTGAAACGCTTCTCGGGTCGATTACGTTAAAATCCCCCGTCTTGTTGCCATCAATTAGAATATGCTCGAATTCGCTAATTAGGTCCGGCATCAATGCTTTTATGATCGCTTCTGAAACTGGGCCGTCCTTTTCGTCATCGCAAGTGAGGCTATCGATTCCGCGGTGGGTGAGATGAATCGAAGCCGACTGTCTCAAGAATCTGTATAAGCTTTTTTTTGGCGAATAGTCTTTTGCTTCCCTCCATCTGCGCATTCGTTTTTTACCGCGGCTCTTAGCAGGGTG
>JBCCZW010000256.1:0-6469 GCA_039186805.1 Verrucomicrobiota bacterium | reverse complement strand
CCTAAAATCCGTTCTGCGCTACTTTTTTTTACGATGTCTAAAAAAGAAAACGACAATTCAAAGATCAAAACTTACTTCTGTACGCATCAACCGCGCCAAAGAACCTCTACTCTTCTAATCAAAACGCCTCTTCCCTCTGAAGAAAATCTATCTCTCCACCTGAGCTCTTCAATCACTCCCCAACCCTAGCTCAAAATGCGCCTCAAGCAATTGCTTGAAATTAACCCGTGGAGTCTAGAGGAGTTTTCTTAGATTTTAACTCTTATCACCCTTCCGTTTAAAAACTGGCGGACTGTCTACCCCTAAACAGTCCGCCTTCGTTTTCTTCTTTACCCCAAAATCCCGCTAAGCGGGAAGTAAATTAACTATTCTTCAAGGTGTAATATAACCACGCTCAGAAACAAGCAAAAATTAAGATATTTTAATAGAAAAAATCCTCACCAGTAGATTATCTAATCAGCATTTCTAATTAGCGTGATTAGCAAAAGCGAATAACTCGCATTAAGCCTTGATAAAAAACACTTTAACAAAAAAGTAAGGCTTAAATGGGAACTGTCTCATCCTAAGAAGGATCCACTTAATTTCGTCATTCCGTAAAAAACCCATACTGCTCGTACATCTCGCCCACCAAGTCTTCGAAAGGCATTCGTACGGTCTCGGAAGCTGCAAACTCCGCAGCGCAGGCAAGATATCCCATGAATTGTCTAATTTCGGTCTTGATGCCCTCCTCGAGTAATTGCCGCGCAAGCCGGTTGATCGCGCCACCCCAATCCTTGATCGCATACGGCGATTCATCCGCTGCTGGCTGGAGAATCCTCGCAGAGAGTCCTTTCGCGTCGGATGCATCATTTAAAGCAATACAAGAGCTTAGATAGACGAGGGATTCAGGCTCCACTCCCAAATCCGCTAAAAAAACAAAATCGTCAACCTTAACGCCCGCGCTACTGGAAGCGTCCCAAGCGCGGCGCCACTTCATCTCAATCGTCCTAACGCCTGCCGACTTCTTCGCTATAAATCCTTCAATCATGATAGGGAGTCCAAGGGAAAAGCCCCTGAAGACCTATCAGCAAGTCGTCAAGGTCTACTTGAACTCATCCAGACTGTAACACGCGTCCGCAATCTATCCGATTAGCCAACCCAAGTCATTTTCGCAAAAAAGCTCTTTGCCGTCCGGAGCCTATTTGAATCTATCGCAAGACGAACTCCCAGCGGCTGGAATGAGTTCACTCACGAACACGCCCTACGCCTCGGAGCCCTTGATCATTCGCAAAGATAGGCCGGGACTATCGCCTTCGACTTTATAGCCGTCGGACTTGAGTTCGATTCGAGATACTGTACCCGGATTGAAGAATGGAGGCAGCGACACTCCGCTGCGTTCCCCCTCGAACGCAATCGTAGTCAGATTCAAAATACAGTCGAGATCGCCCGACTTGTTTTCCTCGAAGTCGATAAAGCCTGTGAAATGCTTCGAATGCGTCGACTGCTCGGAGATTTGAAATACGCCTTTAACGATGGAACCTCTTTCACGGGTCTCAGTAATAACCATCGTGACATCATGAGTCCGGTCGCTCTGCTCGCCCGCTATAGCCAGACCTTGAAAAAAGGAACCGGTGCCCAGAGAAGCCATCAACTCTTCTCTTGCCGTCGCCAACTCGCGCTCGCGCCTCACGCGATCCGCAGCAGCCAAGTTCTGATGAGCGGCGACCCCTTCCATAAACTCGCCAATACCTTCCCGGTACTCACTGAGACGCTCCTGAAAATCCAAGGAATCCGCATTCAAACTAAGATCGCCAAATGCATCGATGGTAACCCCCGAAGGCCATTCGATCTCTTCTCCATCCTCTCCTCGCGAAAGTATGTCCGTTAGAGCCCAATCGCCATTTTCTCCGTCCCTCAACAAGCGATAGGTCACTCGCATCGGCACTACCTTGTACTTGGGTACCGCCAAGCGGTAGAGAGAATTCCAATCCTTCTTCGGCAGCATTTCCAGCAAGTCTGGCGACAATTCCTCTGCATAAGCCTTCGCTTCCTCAAGCTCTTCTCCGCTCGCAGGAAGATCGAAAAGATATTCTTCGTCTCTCACGGGAAGGTAAAGACTGCGATTTAGCTGCGCATACACCTTCGAATGGAGACGAATCTCGCTGTCGCTGATCTTCTTGATCTTGGTTTCAACGCTCTTCATTCGATATAAGCCATCCTCGTTCATACCATCCAGCACGTGGTTCGCGACAAACTGGACCTCGCGCGATAAGCTCGAAGCGTCCAAATCCTGACCGACCGCCAATTCCACGATTTCTTGCTTCATCTCAAACGCAAGCCAGGCCAGGCCCATGATCAGAAATCCAGCCGCCCAAGTAGCGGAGTAAGCGATCCGCCTAAACAAGCTGGGCTTGGGCAACTCGACGACCACATCAGACTTGTCCACCCGTTTCTCGGTATCCTCTCCTTCGCCGGAAGAGTCTTCAGTCGCTTCTTCCGCGAGTTCGTTCTCAAAGGCTTCCGCTTCGTCCAATCCCGTATTGAAGCCGTCGAGAGAGTCGTCCCCAGAGATGCCTTCCGTGACGTTATCCTCTTCTTCCTCGATCACATCCAAGGCTGGCGCCGCAGTCGCTTCAGGCTCTACCGGGTTTGCTTCTAATACCTCCGCTTCCTCTGTGTTTTCCGCCCCCTCTTCAAGCTCTTCCTCATCGTCGTCATCGATCGCGATCGGCGCGGGCGGCGGCGGCGGCAGCTCTCCTGCTCTATCCGCCACATTTCCCGCTTCTGACTTTTCATCCTCTGTCTTTGCCTCTTCACTGGCTCCAGACATCAGGTCCATCGGATCAGGCATGGCCGTAATCGTCTCCTCGTCTTCCCCTTCTGCAGCAACCTCCATTAAAGCGGCGGGATCCGGCATCGCCATGATCTCCTCTTCGTCATCGTCCATCACCGCGAGCCCGGGTGTTTCAGTATCAGACGCAGTCTTGGGCTCTGACTCCTCAACCTTTTGTTCGTCAAACGAGTCTTCGACTTCTTCAAGCGAAGGCGTATCACCCCCATTGAGAATACTACCAGCTTGCTTGAGAAGATCATCAGCCGATGGAACGGGCAATTCTTCTTCCACATTCTCGGCCTCTTCCAAAATTTCCAAGCCAGCCGGAGCAATCACTTCTTCTTTCGGCTCCGCAACTTGACCCTCACCGTCTTCAGAGGCTTCTTCCACTGAGGGCAGCTCACCTCCATTTAAGATGCTGCCCGCCTGCACCAAAAGATCATCAGCCGAAGGCACTTCAGCTTGAGGTTCATTTTCATCTTCCTTGGGAATCTCCAATCCAGCGTTCACTAGGGATTCGTCCAGAGCCTCATCTAATTCAGGAACCGGCGGCGATTCGGCGAGGATAGGCATATCGCCTTCATCTTCCTCTTCTGCTTCGGAGAGTCCCCCAACTACCGGCATATCTCCAGCATCCTCAGCTTCTTTCAAATCTGCTTCGAACCCTTCAGCATCAGCAGAAGACGCTTCAAGTGGGGCCTCATCTTCAACTGTGTCTGGAACTTCCTCCAACTGTGGAGCCTCGCTCAAAGGTTCTGCCAATTCCTCTACTGCCTCCTCAGCCGGAGCTTTCAATTCCTCCTCGGAAACTTCCTGCGATTCGTCCTCAGCAGCTTCCCCTGCAAGATTGTCTACCTCAAAGTCACTGTCGGCGATATCCTCAGTCGAGTCCGCTAGCACATCTTCTAAAAGAGACTCATTGCTCGCGCCCGAATCCGCGCGCGAGTCCTCAGAAGCCCCGAATTCAGCAGCCGACTCAGAAGGTTTTTCTTCGGTTTCTTTCTCCTCGAGCTCGGGCTCAGCCAAATCGTCGATCGCCCGGTCACTCGCCGCTTCAAGAGAACCCAGCAAGTCATCTACATCCTCTTTAAATTGCTGCTCATCCGCTTCGCCTCCATCCAAACCTTCGGGCTCTGGCGAAGATTCAGGCGTCGATCCCTCAATAGCATCGATCTCTTTATCAGCCTCAGCCATGGCCTCTCCCAGATCAACCTCAACAGGCTCATCCAAATTGACCCCTTCACTTTCTTCGATGCCTTCAGCTACTGGGCTCGCCTCTATCGTCTCTTCTGGATAGTCTGTGCGGCTCAGTTCATGCGATAATATCGCTTCATCGGCCGGGATCTCAAACTCAGCCGCCGGACCTTCTGCCCCCCCTAGGCTCAAGTCCTCGCCAGCACTCTCTTCCGACCCTGAATCCTCAGCCGTCTGAGTTCCTTCCGAGATCTCCTTGCCGGCGAACTCCTCTTCACTGGCTACCACTTCCTCCACTTCCAGATCGGGGTCAGCTTCCAGTTCCATTTCGAAAGCCTCCTTCTGCGCTTCGGGGGCAGCATGAGCTTCCGATTGGTCAGCCTCCGCAACGGATTCCTCAATTTGCGGAGAGACTTCCGCGATGGGTTCCTCTGACTCATCTGTAGAGAGCTCCTCTTGAGAAAACTCTTCTAAGTCCGAGATTTCTTCTGATTCGATCTGCGAATCCTCCGATTCGCCGCTATTGGCATCCTCAACCTCCTTAGCTCCGTGAACTTCTCCCTGTTCAACGCCTTCAGAACCAATCGGTTCCCCGTCGAACGCCTCGATTGTTTCCTCCTCCTCGGAAGGCTCCAAAACCTCCTCAGGTTCAATGGGGCTATCCACAACCGGCAATTCCTCGCTGATCGTTTCTCCAACCAAGGTGTCGCGTCCAGATTCCTCGACCGATTCCTGCTCCGTATCGGTGATTATTTCTTCAACGGCCGTCGACTCTAGATCGACATCAGCAGGGATTTCAATGTCCGCTAAAACCTCTGTTTGCTCCGAAGACTCGCTATCTGCAAACGAAAGCTTCCCTTCAACGCTTCCGGAATTCCTCGTTTCCTCGGATTCCGCTACTACCGCTTCGTCCTCCTTTGCGGAAACCGTTTCCTCCAAAACAAAATCTTCATCTTTGCCAGCGTCAATCTGAGGAGCTGTCTCCGATTCAGCCTTCGCTTTCTCTCTCAGAGCGCGAATTTTCTTGGGCGGAAGAACAGGTTCCTCCACCTCTA
The DNA here is from genome assembly GCA_039186805.1 of Verrucomicrobiota bacterium. Lineage (GTDB taxonomy): Bacteria > Verrucomicrobiota > Verrucomicrobiia > Opitutales > Opitutaceae > JBCCZW01. Next base: position 1,408 of record JBCCZW010000256.1, on the reverse strand, counting down.
AGTCCGAGATATCGAACTCGAAGTCGTCTGGGTTTGACTGAGCCATGAAGAAGAATAGCTGATAATGAAGAAGCTGGGCCGACGCGGATTGGCCAATTCAGTATCGACTCCGCGCGCCAAAAACTTAATCCCGCCCGAGACGCACCCTCAATGAGCAACGAATCCATCCAGGACCTCGAAGTGAAAATCTCCTTCCTCGAACGCCACGTCGAAGAACAAGACCGCGTAATCCTAGAACTCCGACAAGAGATCGACTTGATGAAATCCGAGCTGCTCAAAGTCAAAGAAACCTTAGAGTCCAAATCCGATACCGCAGAGACCTCGCCTGCAGAAGAAAGACCACCGCATTACTAAAAGCCCTCTCCGCCAATCCTGCTCCCAACGCATAAATGAAGGTCTCATTCATCGTTCCCGTCTTCAACGAGACCCGACTCACCAAGGCCTGCCTAGAATCCCTCGAAGCGACGCTGCCGATCATCGACTACGAAATTATTCTCGTTGACGACGGCAGCCTCCCAGAGATCGCGTGCGAGCTCGACCAACTTACCTTCAAGAACTTAACGGTTATCCACGCCCCAAAAAATCAAGGCTTCGCCGCCGCCAACAACCTGGGCGTACGCCACAGCAACGGCGAAATACTCTTCCTAATCAACAACGACCTCGTCCTCCAACCCGGCTGGTTCGAGCCCATGCGAACCGCCTTCGACCGCTTCCCAGACCTCGGCATCATCGGCAACATCCAACTCAACGCCACCACAAAAGAAATCGACCATGCCGGCTGCTTAATAGGATGGGGCTCCACCATATCCCATAAAAAGACTCCAAACAAAATAGGAGCTTACTCTCCCTTCGAAACCATAACTGCGGCCTGCTGCGCCATATCCAAAGAGCTTTTCATCCGCCATGGCGGATTCGACGAGTCCTACCAAAACGGTTGTGAGGATACCGAACTTTGCTTCCGTCTAAGGAAATCTGGATACAGAGTATTAGTCGCTAACCGAAGTACCGTCCAGCACCATGTCAGTACCACAAGAGGCGTCGAGAAAAGCCAAAGACAGGATCGCAATTTCAGGATTCTCCAACGGAGATGGAGCCAAAAACTCCAAGAGCTTTCCTCCCAAGCCTGGCCCAAACATTACATACGGCAAGTGCTCTCGCAACCGTCGCTCTGCTCACGGCCCATCGCTTTCGAAGCCCTCTCGCAATGGCTCTTCAAGACGACTAGCCCGAAAGCTCAACTTATCAGTTCTTGTTTTCAGGAGAGAAATGAGCGTCACTGGCTGTCAACAATCGAGAACTGGAATGACGACATGATAAAGAATTTCGAAAGAAGAAAGTTCTCCAATTGGCTGAAAAACAAATTCGAGTACGAAGGCCTGTACATCAATTCAGACCGAGCAGAAGGACT
>JBCCZW010000255.1:0-6476 GCA_039186805.1 Verrucomicrobiota bacterium | reverse complement strand
GCAATATCCCCAAGGGATGCGGCGCGGGAATTTTCTGGAATCATTTGAAGCTTGGCGGAGCTCGAAGCGGCAGCTGGGTTTTCCGATCGATGATGCGTCGCCGCTAGTGTTATTCCGTTTCGAGCATGATTACAAAGGCAGTTAGTCTTGGGGCCGCTGGGGTTCGCGGGTGGCGTTCTTGGGTTCGGGAAAGGCGTCCCAGCACCAGAGGATTTCTTTCAGGTCGAAGTCAGCTTTGAGTACCTTATCGCAAAGAACGCCGATTTGGAGGATATTTTCGTCGGTGGCTCCTTGTTTTGCCCCGAAGAGGGATCCGATCAGGCCGTGGGAGTCTTGGGGGGAGATTTGGAGAATCCATTCGTATTGCTCGGTGCTGGAGAATGAGATTCGGATTTCACGTCTTTTTGCTTGGGAAGTAAGGGACCAACCAGAATCCCGCCAGGTTTCGATTTCGTCGATGACCCATTCATCGGCTCCCAGGTGGGATTGGAGTTTTCGGGCGAGTTGAAATCCTCTGGGGTGTGGAAACTCTTGATCCACCGGGAACTCCTTTTGGAATCTTGCGTTGAGGGACTTCATGGAATCGGCGAAGGTATGCGAAGATGAGAGGCGTTGTCGAGGGAGATAGCCGAAGTTCTCGTCTCACCGCCGGATAGTTCAATGCTGATGGAACGCAGAACTGCCTTTCGTTATGGTATTTTGGATACTTATTCACATTTGGTGAATAAGGTTACATTTGTATTGCGGTCGATTGCAGCGGTGTTTTTTTGGCGGTCATGGAATCCCTTTTGAATACTGGCCAGCGTCGGCTAGTGGTGAGTGAACTGTCTGTTGAGCGTCGAGAGCGTTACTTGGTTATGCTTTACGACCAGGCAATCTGGTGCGATTTGAGGGATGGCATAACCGCCAATGCCTTGTACAATCAACTGGAACGGATTGAGCATGAACAGTTAGGGAAGATTGTTTGCTCGAACTTGCTTTCGAATTGTATCCAGATTTTGGTTGAAGTCGAAGCCTATTTGGGGGTCGAGTCTCTTCTGAAGCGCTTTCGAGCCTTGAGCGCGCCTTGGGTAGAGTGGAGACGGGATGCGAATCTCTACCGGCTGGCGAAGGAAGATTCCGTGAAAGACTTTGCTTATTATGTGTTTATGGGGCCTTACCGTCGGGGTCTGTTGGATGTGGAAGAGAGAAACGTTTTCTGGCGGGCGTGGACCGATGAGGATCTTTTGGATTTTGGCGATGCGGCGGATATGGAAAGTTTTCAGGGGTCGTTGAAAGATCTGATGACGGTGGAATCGCTGGTGGCAGAGGTGATTGTGGCGGTTTAGGCCGCGCTGTTTTTCGCTACGCAGGGTTCTCGCTCAGGCTCGCGGGGAGAGGCCGGAAATCGGAAGGGGGATGTGGAGTGGTTGGACTAAAGTCCAACCTCCGTGGGGCTTTGTAGGTTCGGAAGATTTTACTCTGTTGGCGTCGCGACGCCTGAGACCGCCGTAGAGTTTAGGGTTCATCGGACTTACGTCCGATGCTACTTCTTACTGATACCTGGTTCCTGTCTTCTGACCTCTGGTAACTACCCGGTGGTTCTTAGGCCGGCGGCGATGGCGTTGATGGTTTGAAGGACGATGAGAAGGTCGTTCTCTTCGCCGCTTTGGCGCCATTTCGCGAGTTGCTTGATCTGCTGCTGATGGAGCGCTTCGAGCCACTCGTCGCGGGCGTGGAGCGTCTTGTGGAATCGTGGACGGCGCTTTTCTAAGGGACCGTTCAGGATTGTGTTGAGCATCTCGCGGGCCAGATTCCACTCGTCCAGAATACGGGTGAGGAAGCTGGTCCTAACGGCCTCATCTTGCACTAGCTCAGCGTAGGCCTTCATGAGTTCCTGGCTGGCGCTCTCGATGTTGGCTTCGATATTGAAGAGGAGATAGCGGGTGAAGGGCCACTCTTGCCAGTTTTGGCAAAGTTCTTCGAAGGCTGCTGCGTTGTTTGTATTCAGTTTCTGGAGAGCGGTCCCGCAACCATACCATCCGGGTAGATAGTAGCGTGATTGATTCCAGCTGAAGACCCAGGGGATGGCGCGAAGGTCGGCAAGGCTGGGTTTGCCGGTGCGACGCGAGGGTCGAGAGCCGATGCGGCTTTGCTCCAGGGCGTCGATGGGGGTGGCTTGGCGGTAGAATTTTAGGAACTCGTCGCGATGGATGATCTCGCGGTAGGTTTCGGAGCTGTACTTGGAGAGCTGCTCCATCGCTTCGCGCATCATAGCGCTGGGCGCGGTGGCGGCTTTGGAGAGGTGGGCGCCGATGGTGCCTGCGGAAAGGAGTTCCAAATTGTGGGCGGCGGTGAGGAAGTTGTTATATTTTTGGGCGATGACTTCGCCTTGCTCGGTAACGCGGGCGCCATGAGTGAGCGAGCCGCCGGGCAGGGCTTCTAGGAAGCGGTGAGTGGGACCGGCTCCGCGGCTGATGGTGCCGCCGCGGCCGTGGAAGAAGCGCATAGAGACATTTTTGCTGCTAGCGGTGGCGATGAGATTTTGCTGCGCTTCGTAGAGTCCCCATTGGCTAGCAATGATGCCGCTATCTTTGTTGGAGTCGCTGTAGCCGATCATGGCTTCTTGGCTTAGTTCTGGAGCGGCGGTGGATGATAGGAGTTCGTCTACGGTGGCTTCGGTGGTCATTGCTTCGTCGAAGCTGCGAGCCTGAATCGGCAGACTGGCTTTGGTGACGGGATGATTTAGGAATTTCTCCATTATGCTCTGGCTGGCTTCGAGATCGGCTAGGGTTTCGAAGAGCGGGGTCACTGGCAGGAGGCAGGCGAGTCCGTCCTTGGTGCGGCGAGTGAGTCCAGTTTCGCGGCAGAGAGCGTAGGCGACGAGGAGATCGGATAGGGAGCGCGTCATGCTGATAATGAGCGATCCGATTCCGGCGCGACCGTGGGCGCGTATGTGTTTGGCCACTACGCGGTAGCTGCGGACGGCTTCATCGGCTTCCTCGCCGAGTTTAGCGTTTGGCAATGAGAACGGTCGGGCGCTTTCCAGCTCTTTGGTGAGGAACGCGACGCGGCGTTCTTCAGTCCAATTGGGGAAGTCGGCGGCTTCGGGTATGCCGGCGGCGGTGAGAAGCTGAACCATGGCTCGGTCGTGGTAACCGCTGTTTTGGCGGATATCGAGCGAGGCCATATGGAAGCCGAATGTATCCACAAATCGGATCGTCGGTAGGACGAAGCGGCTGGCGAGGCGTTTGGCTCCGACGGCTTGGAGAGATTTTTTGAGGAGGCGGAGGTCTTCCCGGATTTCAGAGGGTTTGGCGTAAAGGCTATTGCGGCCTTCGAGAGGAAGGGCTTGGCGCATGGCTTTCACGAAGGCGCTCCAGGGCTCTTCGATTTTCTCGCCTGTGAGGGGTTGGAGAGTGTGAAGGCGCTCGGCGAGCTCGATGGGAGCCTCTTGGATAGTGATTGAAAGGGCAACGTCACGAGCAAGTTGCTCAAGGCGGACGTCGAGGGATTCTATGGCGGTCTGGCGGAGCTCGCCAAGAGTGGATCGAGTGACTTCAGAAGTAACGAAGGGGTGCCCATCGCGGTCGCCGCCGACCCAGGAGCCGAATCGAAATTTTGGATACCAGGAAGTATCGGAGGGATCCCATTCGACTTTCGCTTCGTTCATCGCCTCGCGGAAGCGGGCATCGACGATCTCCATGGTGGTGGGAAATTTCTCTTTTAGGTAGTAGATAATGTTGCGGCGTTCGGACGCGACGTCGGGTTTGGTAACGTGGATTTCGCCAGAGCGCCAGACGAGTTCGAGAAGGGCTTTGATGTTGTCGCGGATTTCGTCTCGTTCGACTGGGGTGTACATGTCGTTTTCGAGTTCGACCATCTCTAGGTAGAGGCGACGATGTTGGTCTAGGACGGAGTAGCGTTTCGCTTCGGTGGGGTGGCCGGTGAGGACGGGATCGACGGTGGCGCGTCCGATGGCGGCTTTGAGCTCTTTTGATGAGGGTGAGCTTGTTGCGATGCGTTTGAGCCAGTGGCTCCACATGCCGGGGTCAGAGGCGAGACCTTGGGTGGTTTGACGCTCGCGGGAGGCTTGGATGGCCACGTTTTCCTCCACCAGGTTCATCAGCTGGAAACCGATGGACATGGCCTGAGCGCATTTTTCGGGGGCGGCTTCGCTGGGGTCGCCTGCATAGTCGCGGGTGAGGAGTGAGGCGACCTCAGTTTCGCCGATCTCTTCGAGCACCTCGCGGGCGCAGGAGAGCATGAACTCGAGATCGCGGTCGATCTTTTCGAAGCCTTTAACTGCGTATTTTTGTGAAGTCGCCATGGTTTTTGGGGCATGCTTTAGTGAGAATACTACGAAAGGAAAGAGGAAAGAAATGCGGAATGCGGATTGTTGAATGGGGCTTTCCGGGTAAGCGTCGGTTTGCGTTCACGAAAATCTCAGATTGTAGCTGGACGCAGGTGGGAGATCTCTGTCTGTATTCGTCATTCGCCAAAAGGGTGCGCAGGAATCGTGGTCAGGTGACCGCAATTTCTGCGCAGGGGTAGTTGGGGAACTGGATTTTGGGGTTTAGAGACTGTAAGTGAAAGGGATGAAGGGCGGTGAAGCTGAGTTTGAATGGCGGAGGAGATGGGAGAGGGATTAGTAGAGTGGATTGGGACTTAGCGTATTCGTTTTTTACTTTCGTTGAGACGGTTTACTGGGGTATTGGGTGAAGGCTTAATTACACAGGGAGTTAAGGGAGGTTGTACTTCGCGAAATCAGATTCCTTAGAATTGTCGACTGGGGCGTTAGCCCCGCATCTCTTTGGGATCGGTGGGTTGCCGCCCCTGCGCTAGGTCATTTGAAACTAAAATTTATGACTCAGCTGAATATAAGAGAAAGAGGAGAAAGCTTGGGAGGGACAAGATAAGTCGCTGGATTCGGGAAAGACGGGAAGCGGATTAATGAGAAACGCCTCTCCTGATTGGGAGAGGCGTTGTCGTAATGGCGAGTTTGAGAGTGTTAATTGGGTCCTGTCTAAGAGAGGAGGCCGTCGTATTTGGACTTGTTTCCTATCATTACCAGAACGAGCAGCACGGTAAAGACGATCGCGCCGGGGATGCCGACGGGGTCCAGGGTGATATGAAAAAGTAGGAAGTTAAAGGCGATGGCGGCCAAGATGACTGTGGTGAGTCCGACAAGCTTGTTTAGCGCAAGCAGGACGGCGCTAGCCAAGTAGATGATGCCCAGAATTGGGAAGATCGGGGTACCGCTAAGACCGATCATGTAGGCTGCGGCTGCCGAGTCTGGGGCGTACTCGGGGGCTGGCATGAAGCCTAGAAATTTATTTAGGCCGAATACTAGTAGGAGAAGGGCTATGAGGTAGCGAGCGATTAAGGATATTTTTGCCATAAGAGACTTTGGTTTTTTGTTGCGAGGATCTTGTGTATGACGAGAACGGATAAGTTTTGTCTATGATTTTGGCAAGTTAGTATTAGTGATTTCGTATTGGAAAAATGGGGATGGTCTCGGGTGATCGGTCGCAAGCTAGATTCCCATATCGGATGGGCAGGACGGCCCGGGCTTCGGTTTGAGGTACTCAGGGTAGACTATAAGGACCCTATTTAGGGGGGACGGGATGGGGTCGCGACGTGATACCGCGTACCATCTCTTATCTTTGGCGGACGGCTTCGAAAAGCGTTATGAGAGTGGCCATAGCGACATTTAGCGAGTCGGCTTGGCCGGCCATGGGGATGCGGACTTTGTATTCGCAGTGAGCGAGCCAAGTCTCGCTGAGGCCGAATTGCTCGCTGCCCATGACGATTGCCAGCGGCCCCGTCAAGTCGTGGTCGGTATAGAAGTGGTCGGCGTGAGGGGTTGTAGCAACTGTTTGGATACGATTACTGTTGAGCCATTCGATGACGTCTTGGGTGCTGGCCATTACAGTCGGGATTGAGAAAACGACTCCGGTGGAGGAGCGGATGGCGTTGGGGTTGAAGAGGTCGGTGACGGAATCGCAGCAGATGACGGCGTCTACTCCGGCGGCGTCGGCAGAGCGCAAGATGGTGCCGAGGTTGCCAGGCTTTTCAATAGCTTCGACGACAAGGAGAAAGGGAGGTTTGCTGAGTTTTATCTCTTCGAGGGTGTAGTTCCATTGCTTGATGACGGCGAGCAGGCCCTCGGGTCGGTCGCGATAGGCGACTTTGGCGAAGGCTTGTTCGGAGAGTTGGAACAGTTTGGCGCCGGCGTCTTCGAGGGATTCGAGGAGGGGCTTTTCGTTTTCTCCCAGGAAGCACTCGGGCGCGAAGTAGACTTCGATGGGAATGACGTTTTTCTCGACGGCTCGGGAAGTAATGCCAAAGGCGAAATCGGCGCACCGTCTACATAGATATTAGAGGCGATACCTGTGCCCGCTCCTGTCGCTCCGGTACGGCCGATGCCTCTGATCGAAAAGTCGTTGCCGAGACCGCTGCCCGCCGTAACATTGGGCACACGTAATAGCAGATCT